>NZ_JBWONM010000129.1:0-6174 GCF_056450045.1 Hydrogenivirga sp. | reverse complement strand
AGGCGTTGGCTATCTGGGTTGCGGCGAGGGCGAGACCTCCGGGGGTGTGGATGATGAAATCTATCGGCATGTCCTCGGGGGTCATCCTGATAGCCCTGAGTACCCTCTCCGAGTCCTCTATGTTTATAAACCTGAATATAGGTATGCCGAGGAAGCCCATAGCCTCCTGTCTGTGTATCATGGTTATTACCCTGCTTCCGCGCTTTTGCTCTATATCACTTATGGCAGACTCCCTCGCCCTCTGGAGAGCCATCTTCTTGAACCAGGGGTTCAGGATTATGAAGAATATGAAGAGAAACCATAGAAGGTTAAACATGTAAGAGAAGGGGTCGTAAGCTGGCATATTCAAACCTCCCTTCCAGTATTATAATACCTTCAGCCCATGCTCGTGCTGGTCGTTGCCCTTTTCTTAACCCTGCTCTCCTGTGCCAAGCCTGTTGTGAACCTCAGTTACATCAAGCCTCCCGAACGTTACAGCGGGGACGTAAGGAGGATAGCTGTTCTTCCCTTTGACAGTAGAAGCCTTGACGGAAAGCTCTTTGCCAGCGAGGTGGAGGCTGAGCTCTCAAGGGCGAGGATCGGTGGAAAACCCTACTTTACCCTTGTAGCCCGTGAGGATATTGAGAGGGTATTTGAAGAGCTCAAGCTGAGCACGAGCGGTCTCACAAAGGAAGCGCATAGAGCGGGGGAACTGCTTTCCGCCGAGGGGATACTGACCGGAAGGGTTGATTACAGCTACAGCGTCAGCAGGTACAGGAAGAAGAGGCTTAAATGTATTGAGACAAAGGGCGGTGGCTTAATAAAGGAATGTGTCAGGACCGTTGAGTACTACGTACCCTGCGAAAGACACAGCCTTGTACTCCTGCTGATACCTAAGCTCATAGAGGTTGAGAGTGGGAAGATAGTTTACACACGCAGGATTGAAGTCCACAGGAGTGCGGACAGGTGTTCGGATGAGGGCAGAGCCGTTAGCTTCGCCGAGCTTCTTTCCTCAGCTAAGAGGGAAGCTATAAGGGAGCTCCTTAGGGATATCGCTCCCTTCAGGGTAACCTTGAGGGCTGAGTTTATGGACGACGACGAAGGTGTGAAAGACAAAGAGAGCTTTGAAAGGGCTCTTGAGCTCGCAAAGGAGGGTAAGGTGGCGAGAGCCTGCTCTCTGTTTGAGAAGGTTGGGGGAAGCTCCTATGCCCTCCTCTTCAACAGGGGGCTCTGTGCAGAGCTCAGAGGGGAGCTTAAAACAGCCCGGGAGCTTTATGAGAGAGCTCTTAGCCTGAGAAAGGATAGGAGAATAGAGGAAGCCCTCAGGAGGGTTCTTGATAGGGAAAGGGAGGAGGAGAGGTTGAAGGCTTTAATCAAATAGGGCGTCCACGTAAGCCTCTACGCTGAAAGGCTCAAGGTCTGTTATGCCTTCTCCCACACCTATGAGCTTTATGGGTATCTTGAGCTCCCTGCATATAGCTATTACCGCCCCTCCTTTGGCGCTTCCGTCAAGCTTTGTGACAACGATACCGCTTATATCCACAGCCTCCTTAAAAACCTTTGCCTGCTGGATTGAGTTCTGCCCTATGGTCGCGTCCAGAACAAGGAGTGTCTCTGAGGGCTCTTCGGGAAGGAGCTTCTGCACAACCTTCTTTATCTTCCTGAGCTCGTTTATCAGGGGTTCCTTGGTGTGAAGCCTGCCGGCGGTATCAACGAGAACTACATTGTAACCACCCTCCTTAGCCCTCTCCAAACCCTCATAAACCACCGAGGCTGGATCGGCACCCTCCTGCTTCTTTGTCAGGTCCGCACCAGACCTCTGGGCCCAGACCTCCAGCTGTTCAATGGCTGCCGCCCTGAAGGTATCAGCCGCAACGAGCATAACCCTCTTGCCCTCAGAGGTGAGCCGATAGGCTAACTTCCCTATGGTGGTCGTCTTCCCGGAGCCGTTAACACCGAGGAACAGGACTACGATGGGCTTCCTGTCCTCAGGAAGGTTGAGCCTTCCTTCGCAACCTCTAAGAAGCTCCTTCACCTTCTCCTTAGTTATCTCCTTGAGCTCTTCGGAGTTCTTCACGTTCTTCCTTATCGCCGTTTTTCTGAGGTCCTCAACTAGAGCAACGGCGGTCTTTACTCCAACATCAGCCTTAACGAGGTGCTCCTCAAGCTCCTCAAAGAGCTCCTCATCAACCTTCCTTCCCCTGAAGATGAGCCCGAGCTCAACGCTCTCCTTCGTCTTCTGGAGCCCCCTCCTGAGCTTGTCCAAAAGGCTCTCCTTCTTATCCTCCAGAAGCCCAAGCCTTTTCTTAACCTCCCTTATCTTCTCCTCAACCTCTTCCCTCTTTGAGGGGGGAGCGATCTTCAGAGCCCTCTCAAGGACCTCAAGAGCCTCCTTTCCTTTTCCGGTAGCGTAGAGTATGCTTCCCACCCGGTAGAGGCTCTCAAAGTCCCCTACCTTCATGTACTCCTCAACAGCCTTCGCGTAGTTTCCCACCTTCTCATAGACAAGCCCCCTATCCCTCGCTGTCCCAAGCTCCGGGTCTCTCTCCAAGAGCCTGTAAGCCTGCATGTAGTTTTCTTCCTGAAGGTAGAGGTCAAAGAGGACCTTCCTTATGTCTGGGTCCTCCTCGTATCTTTCCAAGAGCTTCTTTGCCTTTTCCTTCTTTCCCTTCCTCAGAAGCTCAAGGATTGCGCTCTTGTCGCCCTTCTCAGCCCTCTTCTCAAGCTCCGATTTTTTGAAGAATAGCATGTGATATATTTTAAAGACTGCTCATGAAGATTGAGGTCGTTAAGTTCTATCCCTTTGAACTTCCAGGAAGGAGAGGCGGTCTGGTAGGGTATGCGGATGTGAAGCTGGAGAACCTCCTTCTGATAAGGATGGTCAGGCTCTTCAGGAACAAGTACGGAGGCTACTACGTTCAGATGCCCTCCGTCCAGCTGGGAGATAGGAGCTATGAGGTGATTGAGCTCCTCTCCAAGGAGCTCCTTGAGGAGATAAGGAGAAAGGTAGTGGACTACTACAGGGAAGAGGTTAGAATATGAAGCCAGGCAAGATGATTCAATCCTTCGGATTCTTCGTATTCACCCTTATACTCTTTGCAGGGGTCGTTATATACGGGCTCTTTCATCTGGAGGTTCCCAACCCCATCTACTGGGCAGCCTTCGGTGTGTCAGCCCTTCTCTTTGCCATCGGTCTTGGTGCAACCCTCTACAGGGGCTTTCAGGACCTCCTGAAGGACTACCGCAGGCACGGGAGCCTTCTTTCCTTCCTGTACGACTTCTTCGCCTCCCTGAAGCTCGCCATATTCATAATGCTACTTTTGGGAATACTCTCAATGCTGGGCTCCACTTACATAAAACAGCTCCAGCCCTTTGAGACCTACCTTGACCAGTTCGGTCCAACTAAGGCTGTGTGGTTCTGGAAGCTGTGGCTCAACGATGTCTTCCACTCCTGGTACTACATTGCCCTGATAGTCCTCCTGGCGGTAAACCTGTCGGTCTGCTCAATAAAGAGGCTTCCCAGGATATGGAGACAGACCTTCGGTTCTGAGAGGATACTCAAGCTTGATGAGAAGGTTGAGAAGAGGTTAAAGCCTGTCAGCATGAGGATAAGGGACCCCCAGGATGTGATAAACCTTCTCGTGAGGAGAGGCTTCAAAGTATTCAAAGAAGAGGAGGGAGACAGAATATACCTCTTTGCGGAGAAGGGGAGGTATTCTCGCCTCGGGGTTTACATAGTCCACATAGCGCTGCTCGTTATAATGGCTGGTGCGCTGATAGATGCCATCTTCGGTGTGAGGGGCTTCCTGCCCGTGCCGGAGGGGGATACCTCTGACATCATGCTCGTCGGTGCCGATGACAGGAGGGTGAAGCTTCCCTTTGCCGTTCATCTGAAGGAGTTCAGGATAATAACCTACGGTGAGGAGGCTCAGCAGAAGGGGATAAAGGTGGCAGAAGCCTTCAAGGATGCGGTAGCTTCCTACAGGAGTGAGATAGAGATAATAAACAGCGGAAAGAAGGTAGCTGAAGGTGTTGTAGAGGTAAACAAGCCCTTTGACTTCAGAAGCTACAGGATATTCCAAGCTTCCTACGGTCTGACGGGCGGTGTGAAGGAGATGGGGGTCGTTGTGGTTGACAAGAGGCTCGCCGAAAAGGAGGAGCAGGCTCACAAGGCGATAGTCGGGAGGTTCACGGTGGGGAGCGGTAAGGTGGTTGAGTTCAAGGACATGCTCGTATCCGTTGAGAGGGTAGTTCTGAACATCCAGAACCCCGAAAGAGGGATGGAGGGAGAGCTCGCACCGGCGGTCGTCCTGAAGGTTCTCCTCAACAGGAAGGCGTACAACGTCCCGGTTGTTTACGACCCCCAGCTGACGGTTGTTCTATACTCCCAGATGGAAGAGCTTAAGGACTTCCCCTACGTCTTTTTCATGGACGGCTTCGTTCCCCAGTTTTACTCGGGCTTTCAGGTCTCTTTTCATCCCGGGACGAACATAATCTGGATAGGCTCTGCGGTGCTCGTTCTGGGCATGGCTGTTGCCTTCTACACCGTGCACCGTAAGGTCTGGGTTCGCATAGAGGGGGATACAGCCAAGATAGCCTTTTACTCTCACAAGTTCAAGGAGGAGTTCAAGCGTAGCTTCCTCAGAGAGCTTGAACAGGTCCATGAGCACGGAAAAGGGGAGCGGATATGACGATATAATGCTTTAGGTGGAGAAGCTGGCATGTTCAAGGGGATGAGAGGAAGGCTGGTAGTAAAGACGGGGGTGCTGATACTCATCCTCTTTCTCATAACCTCAGCCTTAGTTGCCCTCTTCTTCAGGAAGAGCGTTGTTGACAGCTCCAAAGAAAACGCCCTCACCGTAGCTCAGCTCGTCAGGGATACCCTCACCTCCTACATGGTTCTCGGAGTTATAGACAAGAGGGACCTCTTCCTTGAAGAGATAAAGGATGTCCATGGACTCAGCTACGTGAGGATTATAAGGGGAGAGGCTGTCAAGAGGCAGTTCGGCAGAGGCAGGGAAGGAGAAGAGCCCGTTGAGGACATAGAGAAGAAGGTCCTCCAAACGGGAAAGATGATAGACATGCTCTTTGAAAGCAAGGACAGGGTCCTTTACAGGCTCGTCATACCCTACAAGGCTACATCCACGGGCAGAGTGAACTGTCTTAGATGCCATGAGGTCAGGGAAGGTGAGGTTCTGGGAGCGGTCAGTCTTGCGATTGACCTCACCGAAAAGAGGCAGGAAGCTCTCATGCTTCTGGGGATTTACAGCGGTGTTGCCGGCGGAGTATTTTTTCTCCTCTTCTGGGTGATACTCAAGCACTTTGAGCCCTACCGCAAGCTCTTCAAGGATATGAAGAACGCTCTGAGCAACTTCATGGAGGGAAATCTAAAGGTAAGGGTTAGAACGGAGCTCAGGGACGAAGCGGGAGAGCTCGCCGACGCTCTGAACGAGATGGGAGAGAAACTCAACGCAATACTGAACAACATAAGGGAGAAGGTCTCAATGCTGATCGGCTACACGGTCATGGAAACGGAGAACGCCCTCAAAGATACGGAGAAGATAGTTGAGGAGCTTGTAAAGATATCCAACTTCAAGAGAACCATAGAGCAGGACATGAAGAAGTCAGAGATATATAAGAGGATTGAGATGGTCTTGTCAGACTACATGTCCCTTGACAAGTTCTCAATCTACGAAGTTGATGATCGCAGGAATGCCATGAAGGTGATCACCGTCCACGGGGAGAGTATGTGGTGCTCCCCCTCCATACTTGAGAATGCTAACGAGTGCAGGGCAAAGAGGACAGGGGAGGATGTGGACTCGGCGGAGTTTCCCTGCATATGCCCAAGGTTCGCCTTCAACGAGCTCTGCTCAACCCAGGGAATACAGTACTACTGCATACCCGTAAACATCGGAGGAAAGGTGGGAGGCGTTGTCCAGGTGGTTTACGAGAGGGACATGGACGTCTTCGTCCGAATGCTCATCCCATACATAAAGGGCTATCTGCAGGAGGCTTCTCCTGTCCTTGAATCAAAGAGCCTGATGGAGCTTCTCCAAGAGCAGTCCTACATAGACCAGCTTACGGGTCTTTACAACCGCAGGTTCCTTGATGAGGTGATTGAAAAGCTCGCCGCCCAGATAAAGCGGAGGAACAGCAACTTGGGGATACTCATGGTTGACATAGACTACTTCAAAC
>NZ_JBWONM010000128.1:0-9735 GCF_056450045.1 Hydrogenivirga sp. | reverse complement strand
CCTCCGAAGGAGCAACTATGTAATAGGCTGGTATAGCGTACTTAACGTGGGGAAGGGATACATCAACAACATCGCACCCAAGACCCTCAAGCTCCTTTACGAATTTATTAAAGCTCTCCCTGACCTCCTTCTGAACCTCAAACTCAAAGAACTCCTTTGGAAGACCTACCTTGAGCCCCTTTATATCTCTCTTCATCTCTTCGGTGAAGTTCGGGACGGGAACCTTGGCAGAGGTTGAGTCCTTTGGGTCATGCCCGCTTATGACCTCAAGTAGTAGGGCGATGTCCTCTGTCCTTCTCCCAAAGGCTCCTATCTGGTCAAGGGAGGAGGCGAAGGCGACAAGCCCGTACCTTGAGACCCTTCCATAGGTGGGCTTTATACCTATCACACCGCAGAAGCTCGCCGGCTGTCTTATTGAGCCTCCCGTATCTGAACCCAGCGATAGGGGGGAGGATAGAAGGGCGACCGTTGCCGCTGAACCACCAGAGGAGCCACCGGGCACCCTCTCCCTGTCCCAAGGGTTTCTCGTCGGAAAGAAGGCTGAGTGTTCGGTAGAAGAGCCCATGGCAAACTCGTCAAGGTTGGTCTTCCCCACAAAGAGGGCTCCTTCCCTGCGTAACCTCTCTATAACCGTGGCATTGTAGGGGGATACAAAGTTCTCAAGTATCTTTGAACCGCAGGTTGTCCTCTCCCCCTTCATCACTATGTTGTCCTTTATGGCTACCGGCAGACCAAAGAGCCTCCCCGAAGCCTCCCTACTCTCAAGCTCCTTTGCCTCCTTCAGAGCCTTCTCGTAGAGAGGTGTTATGAAAGCCTTTACCTCCTCCTCAGTTTCCTCAAACCTCCTGAGGAAGGACTCGACCACCTCGGAGGGTTTTACCTCTTTCTCTCTGATAAGCTTCAACAGTTCCGTGGCACTCTTTTGCCAAAGCATGGAAAATATTTTATCCCAGATGTATCTTTAAACTTATGGCACTTAAACTTCCCCAACCTCTGCACAGGGGGAGGATGAGCCTGGAGGAGGCTCTCCTGAGGAGGAGGTCTGTAAGGGAGTATCTTCCTGAGCCCCTGACCTTGGAGGAGCTCTCCCAGCTGCTGTGGGCTGCTCAGGGCATCACGGATCCCTACGGCTTTAGGACAGCACCCTCTGCTGGAGCCCTTTACCCCCTTGAACTGTACTTCCACGCCACGAGGGTCCTGGGTCTTGGAACGGGCATTTACAGGTGCGATCCCCACAGGCACGCAATCCTTGAGGTCCGGGCAGGTAACTTTGCCGAGGATATATTCAGGTGCGGTCTCTCTCAGGAACAGATACTGCTCGCACCCCTTATCCTGCTGTTTTTTGCGATACCGGAGAGGACAACGAGAAAGTACGGCAGAAGGGGGATCAGATACGTCTTCAACGAGGTGGGGCACGCCGCCCAGAACGTCTACCTTCAAGCGACCGCCATTGGTCTCGGGACTGTTGTCATAGGAGCTTTCTACGATGAAGATCTGAAGTCAATAGTTGGTGCGAGGACCGGGGAAGAACCCCTTTATATAATGCCCGTTGGGAGGGTAGAATAGAGCCATGTGTGGGATTATAGGTTATACGGGAAAGGAGCCAGCTCTTCCACTGATACTGGGTGGACTTGAGAGGCTTGAGTACAGAGGATACGACTCCGCAGGGGTAGCCCTAATAGAGGATGGAAGGCTGATAGTTGAGAAGAGGGTAGGTAAGATAAGGGAGCTGGTAAGGAGTCTCTGGGGAAAGCCCTACGAGGGGAAAACGGGTATAGGTCATACCCGCTGGGCAACTCACGGGGAACCCTCAACGGAGAACGCCCACCCCCACACCGATGAGAAGGGGGAGTTCGCCGTTGTTCATAACGGGATAATAGAGAACTACCTGGAGCTCAGAAAAGAGCTTGAGAGGGAAGGCGTCAGCTTCAGGTCAAACACGGATACCGAGGTGATAGCCCACCTTATAGCCAAGAACTACAGAGGAGACCTGCTTGAGGCTGTCCTTGATGTAGTCAAGAGGCTCAGGGGTGCCTTCGCCTTTGCCGTCATAACGGTTCACGAGCCCAACAGGATAATCGGAGTGAAGCAGGGAAGTCCCCTCGTAGTCGGAATCTCTGAAGGGGAGAACTTCTTAGCCTCGGATATACCCGCCATACTGCCCTACACGAGAAAGGTTATAACCCTTAGCGATGGGGAGATAGCGGACCTGACCCCCGAAGGGGTTAACATATACGACTTCAACGGCAACCCCGTAACCAAGGATATAACGATAGTTCCCTGGGACATAATCTCAGCGGAGAAGGCTGGATTCAAGCACTTCATGCTCAAGGAGATATACGAACAGCCGAAGGCTGTTGGTGATACCATCAGGGGACTGCTCTCGCCTGCTGAGGAGCTCCCCTTCTCTCTGAAGGAGTTCAGGAGGGTTCTCATAATAGCCTGCGGCACATCCTACCACGCGGGTCTAATAGGAAAGAGCTGGATAGAGAAGTACACGGGAGTTCCCACAGAGGTCGTTTACGCCTCGGAGTTCAGGTATGGAGACTTTCCCGTTGGCGAGGAGGACCTGATAATAGGCATATCCCAGTCGGGTGAGACCATAGACACAAAGTTTGCTATAAACTTTGCCAAGGAGAGGGGTGCGAGAACCCTCGCCGTTGTTAACGTTGTTGGAAGCTCAATAGACAGGGAGGCGGATTACACGCTCCACACCCACGCAGGTCCGGAGATAGGCGTGGCTGCCACCAAGACCTTTACCGCCCAGCTGACCGCCCTATACTTCCTCGCAGCCTCAAACCACGAGGAAAGGGACAGGCTCATAGCTGAGCTGATGAAGATGCCGGCAAGGATAGAGGCTGTCCTTGAGAAGGCTGAAGATGTTGACAGAGTAGCCCAGAAGTACATGAAGAAGAAAGACTTTCTCTATCTGGGAAGATACCTGAGCTATCCGATAGCCCTTGAGGGTGCCCTCAAGCTAAAGGAGATATCCTACATACATGCGGAAGGCTACCCTGCGGGTGAGATGAAGCACGGACCGATAGCCCTGATAGACGAAAACATGCCGGTGGTGGTGGTCTGTCCTCAGGACAGGGTCTATGAGAAGACCCTATCCAACGTTGAGGAGGTCAGGACGAGGAAGGGAATCGTTATCGGTGTAGGCTTTGAAGGCGATGAGAGGCTTGAGAAGATAAGCAGGGAGTTTATAAGCGTTCCTCCCGTTGAGGAGGACTTCACCCCCTTTGTCACTGTGGTTCCACTGCAACTGCTGGCTTACTACATAGCGAGCAGGCTCGGTCTTGACGTTGACCAACCCAGAAATTTGGCAAAGACCGTTACCGTTGAGTGAGCCTACTTCTCCTCGTAGAGGAACTCTAAGAGAGCCTTCTGGGAGTGGAGGCGGTTCTCCGCCTGGGTAAATATGACGTCCGCATACCTCTCAAAGACATCCTCGGTTATCTCCTCCCCCTTCTTAGCCGGGAGGCAGTGCATGACTATCACCTCGGGCTTTGCGTGGGAGAGAAGCTTTTCGTTTACCTGGAAGGCTCTGAGGGCTTCCTTCTTCTCTTCATTCTCGTCTCCCATGCTCATCCACACATCGGTATAGACAACGTCCGCCTCCTTCACAGCCTCGGTGGGGTTGGTCGTCAGATATATACTTCCACCCGTGAAGTTGCACAGATCAAGCCCGGCCTGAAGGTAGTAGCTGTCGGGAGTGTGCTCCTCAGGGGTTGCTACAAAGAGACTGAGCCCAAAGAGTCCCGCTGCAACAAGCCAGGTGTTGCACACGTTGTTTCCGTCTCCCACGTAGGCTATCTTTATCCCCTTTGTCTCTTCCCCAAACCTCTCGTAGAGGGTGAACACATCGCTCAGAATTTGGCAGGGATGGGACTTGTCGGTTAAAGCGTTTATGGTGGGGACGCCAGACCACTGGGCGAACTCCTCAAGCCACACGTGGGAATGGTTCCTCACAATGACTCCATCAACGTACCTTGAGAGGGTTCTGGCTGTATCCCTGACGTCCTCCCCCCTTGATATCTGGAGCTGGCTCTCCTGAAGGAACAAGGAATTTCCACCCATGTCCCTTATCGCGACCTCAAAGGATACGCGCGTCCTCGTGGAGGGCTTTGTGAAGAGAAGAGCGAAATTCTTCCCCTTCAGAACCTCCCTAACTTCCTCTTTCTTCTCCTTTATCTCCTTGGTTCTCCTTACTATCTGCCACCCTTCGTCCGGGTCAAGGTTCCAAAGGTCAATAAAATCTCTCTTCATAGAACTATTATCTTACAGCTTCTTGAGCTTTTCAATAATCCTCTCCCTCTGCCCTTTCTCTCCCTCCTTACCCTCCTCAAGGAGCTTCAGGGCTGATTCGTAATATCTCTTTGCCTCTTCCTTATAGCCCATCTTCAGGAGGACGTCTCCAACGTGTTCGTTTACGACGGGGTCATCGTACGCCTTACTGAGTGCGTCAAGCAGGTACTGAATAGCCCTCTCGTAGTCCCCCTTCATGTAGTAAACCCAACCCATGCTGTCTATGTAGGCTGGATTATCGGGGTCCTTTGAAAGAGCCTTCCTTATCAGCTCCTCCGCCTCTTTGAGCCTTGCCTTCCCATACCAAAGGAGCAGGGAGTAGCCGAGGTGGTTGTAGAGGTCTGGGTCCTTGGGATTGAGCTCAAGAGCCTTCCTCAGGCTTTGTTCCGCCTCAACTATCTTCCCGAGCTGGTCAAGGGCGATAGCCCTCAGGAAGTAGACCCTGTACTCTCTCGGAGCTATGGAGGCTACCTTGTCAAGAACAGAGAGGGCTCCCTCGTAGTCCTTCTTCTCCATAAGGAGATTAGCCTTGAGCATAAGCAATCTTATGTTCGCCGGGTTTAGGGAGAGTCCTTTCTCTATCATCTCCTGTGCTTCTTCAAGCTTTCCAAGGGCTATATAGGTGTTGGTCAGCCTCTCAACTATCTTCTGGTTGTTTGGAACGAGCTTGTGGAGCCTTTCGTATATCTTCAGAGCCTTCTCGGGTTCTCCTGTGAGCTCTAAGGAGAGGGCGTAGGAGTAAGCTACGTTCAGGTCCTCGGGGTGCTGTCTGTACACCCCTGATAGGATCTCCTTTGCACGCTCAAACTCTCCCGACTGAAGCAGTGTGAGGGCGTACTGGTGTTTGTACTGGTAGTTGGTCGGGTCCATCTCGTAGAGCCTTCTGTAGAGCTCTTTAGCTTCCTGGATCCTGCCCGTAGCCATGTAGAGCTGGGCGAGCTTCTCAAGGGCTGAGCGGTTGTTGGGATCTTCCTTGAGTATGCTCTTGTACAGCTTTTCAGCCTCGCTGAACCTTTCGCTCTTTTCGTATATCTTGCCAAGGGTTACGAAGGCTGCTTCAAAGGTTCTTCTTATCTCAAGCGCCTTCTGGAGGTACTCTATAGCCCTGTCAACCTTTCCCTCGCTCAGGTATAGCTGTCCGAGAAGGTAGTAGGGGAAGGGGTTGTTTGGGCTTATCTTTGCAAAGCTTTGAAGGACCCTCTTAGCTTTCTCCATCTGGTTTGTCTTTATGTACTCGTCCGCTAAGAATATGAGGATTTCCTTGCTTTTGGGAAACTTTCTGTAGGCTTCCTCAAGTATGCGTAGGGCTTCTTTCCTATTACCCTCAAGCCTGTATATGCTGTAGAGAGCTACGTAGGGCTCAACCCTTTCGGGGAAGCTCCTCAGGTACTCCTTTGCAAGGGAGAGGGCTTTGTCCGTCTTCTTTAGAGCCATCTCAAGCCTTATGGTGTCCATGTAAAGGGAAGGTGTGGGCTTCTCTTCAATTGCCTGAAGGCAGTAAAGCTCAGCCTCCTTCGGTCTATCGGAGAGATACCTGCACATCACGTAATCGTAGTAGTAGTTGGCAAAGGATAAACAGGTCAGCGTGAGGGAAAGGAGGAGAGCCTTTATCATTCCTCGCCTTCCTTGTATATGAGTATAGGCACCTCTACCTTCTTGAAAACCTCGGAAGAGGTGCTTCCGAGCACTATCCTCTTGAGACCCGATAGACCCCTGCTTCCCATTATCACCATGTCAACGTCGCTGAGCTTCCTTATATGCTGGGTTATCTCCTTGGAGGGGTCCTTCCCGCTGACAAAGCTCGTCTCAACGCTAAAGCCCTCAGAGGCAAAACGCTCTTCAAGCTTCTTTATGTAAACCTTCTTCTCCTCCCTGTACTTCTCGTACAGAGCCTTTCCTATCCTCTCAACTATAGGAATCTCTATAGGCTCATCTATGTGAAGTATCTCAACTTTAACCTTGAAGGGTTTCAGGAAACGGAGGGAAAACTCAACGGTCCTTTCAGCCATCTTGGAAAAGTCGTAGGCTATCACTACCCTGCCGGTAAAGGAGGGCTCGGAACCCTTTATAACGAGAACGGGTTTTTTGCTGTATCTGACGACCTTCTCTGTGGTTGAGCCTATCAGTATCTTCTCAACCAGACCCTTCTTGTGGCTTCCTATGACAACGAGGTCAGGATTTTCCTTCTCCTCCTGCTCAAGGATCAGGTCCCTTGGGTCCCCCACATCAACCACAGCTTTTGTCTTTACAGGCTTTAGGAAGTCCTCAAGCCCTCTGAGCTTTTCCTCAGCCTCCCTTTTTTTACTTTCCTCAATCTCCTGAAGGACCTTAACGTCAATGACATCAACGGCGAGGCTTTCAGGGTAGGGTATGTAGATGGCGGGCGATACCGCATGGAAGAGTATCACCTCACCCCCGTGGGCTTGAGCTATCTTCTTTACGGTGCGAAGCACCGTGTTCGTTATGTCCGAGAAGTCAACGGGAACCAGAATCCTCAAGTTATGCCTCCCTCAGGTACTTGGATACTATCCCTTCAAGGAAGTCCTGCACTTTTCCGTTTGAGGCAACTATGTCCATCTTATTCGCATGCTCTATCACCCTGTAGCTACCCCCTGCTTCCTTTAGTATAACAATTCCTGCGTTTATGTCCCACGGATGAAGCTCAAACTCCATCAGACCCTCAAAGACACCGTCAGCTACGAAGCATAAATCAACCGCCGCTGCACCCGGTCTCCTCATCGCGGCGACCTTATCAAAGACTTCCTTGAATATGTACCAGTATGTGTCAAGCTCCCTTCTGGCTCTGGAGGGAAAGCCGTAGGCTACTACTGAGTATCTGGGCTCCGATGTAGAGCTGACCCTTATGGGCATACCATCCTTGAAGGCTCCCATCCCCTTTCCAGCCCAGTAGAGGGTGTTGAAGGCTGGCAGATAAACCGCACCTGCTATGGGCTCCCCCTCATGGACGAGGGCTATTGAAACGCCGAAGATGGGGAAGCCAGCTATGTAGTTCTTTGTCCCGTCAAGGGGATCTATGTACCACACGAACTCCCCTGAAGGGTTTCCCCCTTCCTCCTCTCCCACTATCCTGTGCCCCGGAAACTTATTTCCGAGAAACTCCCTTATCCTCTGCTCTGAGGTCCTATCAACGTAGCTGACGAAGTCCTTCTCCGCCTTTTCCTCAATGCTTTCGTCCTTTACCTTCCTGAAGTTTTCCTTTAGAACTATGCCACCTATGAGGGCTGCCTCCTTGGCAGCCTGGACGTAATCCCTTGTATCCATGCTCATTCCTTGTCGTCAAGGACCTCAAGACAGGGCAGGGAGTTGCCTTCCAAGAGCTCAAGGAAGGCTCCTCCTCCCGTGGAAACAAAGTCAATGGCGTTGTAAACACCAGCCTTGTGTATGGCGTGGTCCGTATCGCCACCGCCGGCTATCGTCAGTGCAGGCGACTCAGCCACTATCTTTGCGGTCTCAAAGGTTCCGTTCTTGAACCTGTCAAGCTCAAAGACACCCATCGGACCATTCCACACTATAGTCTGGGCGTCGGAGACCACCTCCCTCAGAAGATCAACCGATACGTGCCCTATATCAAGCCCCTTCCAGCCTTCGGGAATCTCCTGCCAGGGGACTATCTTCGTGGGGGTGTTGTCGGACAGCTCCTGTCCTATGACGAAATCAACGGGCAGGTAGAGCTTGACGTCCAGCTTCTTGGCGACCTCAAGTATGTCAAGGGCTGTAGGTATAAGGTCCTCCTCAACGAGCGAGTCTCCAACGCCGTAGCCCATAGCCTTTATAAAGGTGAAAGCCATGGCTCCACCAATGAAGAGCTTGTCCACCCTCTTGAGGAGGTTCTTTATTATCCCGAGCTTCGTTGACACCTTAGCACCACCCAGTATGCCGACAACGGGCCTCTGGGGGTTTATCATAGCCTTCTCAAAGTAGTTGATCTCCTTCTCAAGGAGGAAGCCCATGACCGCCGGCTTGAGCAGTCTTGGAACGAGATATATGGAGGTGTGCTTCCTGTGGCATGTGCCGAAGGCGTCGCTAACGTAAACCTCCCCTAAGGATGCGAGCTCCCTGGCGAAGTTCATATCGCCCTTTGTCTCCTCTTCGTGGAAGCGGAGGTTCTCAAGGAGGAGCACCTCTCCCTCCTTCATCTGGGAGACCATCTCCCTCACCTCTTCTCCCACGCAGTCCGGTGCGAGTTTAACCTCTGTGTTTAGGAGCCTTGAGAGCCTCTTGGCTACCGGTGCAAGGGAGTATCTTGGGTCTCTGCCCTTGGGTCTGTCAAGATGGGACATGAGGATCGTCTTCGCCCGTGCATCCATTAGGTACTCAATTGTAGGTAGGCTCGCCCTTATCCTCGTGTCCTCAACTATGTTTCCCTGCTCATCAAGAGGAACGTTGAAATCAACCCTGACGAGAACCCTCTTACCGCTTACCTCCACATCCCTGAGAGTTTTCTTTCCCGGCATGGCTTTAAATTCTACCATAAGGATATAAGCCAACCCTTATAATACTTGTATGCACATCTATCTGCTTCCCTGGAGCAGGGTTCAATCCCGTATGGATATGGTCAAGAAGGACCTCTCCGAGGTGTGGAGAGAAGGTGTAGGAAACAGATTTCCGGAGCTAAACCCTTTAAGGGAAGCTCTTATAAGGGAGCTCCGTGTGAGCACCAGTCCCCTGGCACCCGCCTTCAGGAGGTACAAGGGAAGGTTCTGGGAGGAGCTGAGCTTCTGGGCGCTCCCCAGAAGGGTTCAGGAGGAGATAGAGAGGGGGGGTGTTATCCCCTCACCACTCATGGGTCTCGTGGGTGTGTCAGACCTGCTCCCAGCCTACGGGCTTGACTGGAGTACAGAATACAGGGAGAAGAGCCTTCGTTCCTTCTGGAGGTCCCATCTTGAGGAGCTTGTCCGCAGGCTCTTTGAGGGAGCTGTTCTGTGGGACTTCCTCTCCACAGAGGACCAGAGCGCTATACCCTTTCCCGAAAACACCCGAAGGGTCGCTTTCACCTACTACAGAGGGGATAAGAGGGTAATAAATACCCTTCCCCACAGGGCGTACACCTTAAGGTACATACTTGAGATGAAGGTGGGTCTGGAAGACCTTGAGAGGATAAACTTCCTTGATTACAAGGTGGAAGAGGTGGAGGAGAGGGGAAGTCTTATCCGAGTGAGGATGAGGAGCGAGGGCAGGTACATATGATATCGGTGGTAGTGCCAGCCTACAACGAGGAGGAAAACATACCCGTACTCTACGAAAGGCTCGTTAAGGTCCTGGACTCTCTTGGGAAGGAGTACGAGATAGTCTTCGTTGATGACGGGAGCTACGACCGAACGCCGGAGATACTCAGAGAGTTGGCTGAGAAGGACAAAAGGGTCAAGGTCGTCAGGTTCAGGAGGAACTACGGGCAGACCGCAGCGA
>NZ_JBWONM010000127.1:0-7992 GCF_056450045.1 Hydrogenivirga sp. | reverse complement strand
TCTTTTATAAATTCAAGGACTTTATCAAAGGCATCGGGCTGGGCGGGTCTGCAAACTCTGTTGTAGGTCTCCCTGTCGGGGGCGTTGAGGGATACGGACCACACATCCACAAGACCTTTCAGCTCCCTTAGCTTCTCCTTTGGGAGGAAGGTGAACATGAGACCGTTTGTATCCACCCTGACCCTTCCCCCTTTGGATTTGACGTACCTGGCTATCTCCTTAAGGGCGCTCAGCTTCAGAGTAGGTTCCCCGTATCCGCAGAAGACAACCTCCTCGTACCTTTTGGGGTCTCCTATCTCCCTTATAACCTCCTCAACAGACGGGTCCCTTGAGGTCCATACCCAGTAGCCTTTAACCATGAAGTTTCTCTCTCTCTCCCTCTGGCAGAAAGAGCAGTGGAGGTTGCACTTGTTGGTGAGGTTTATGTAGAGCTTGTTGTTTATCACGTAGGTTATGGTGTCCTTTTTGCCGTTTGAGGGGAGGCTCAGAATGAGCTTGGCGTTCTCCGAGGTCATCCTGTCCACGTCCTCAAGAGAGGTGTTGGGAAGGAGCTCCGCGAGGACCTTTGCGGTGTGCCAGATGTAGGGGGGCTTGTTGGGTTTTCCCCTGACGGGCTGGGGAGCTAAGAAGGGTGCATCGGTCTCAAGCAGAATCCTCGTTGTAGGTGTTTTTTTAGCTACTTCACGGACGCCTTCGGCGTTTTTATAGGTGAGAATCCCGGAGTAGGATATGTAGAAGCCAAGGTCAACAGCCTTCTTCATCGTCTCGTAAGAACCCGTAAAGCAGTGCATTATCCCTCCGACCTCGTAAGCTCTCTCCTCCCTCAGTATCCTTATGGTCTCCTCCTGTGCATCCCTCATGTGGACAACTATGGGAAGTCCAAGCTCCCTTGCGATGGCTATCTGCTTTCTGAAGACGTCTTCTTGCTTCTTGGGGTCGGAGTAGTTCTTGTAAAAGTCAAGTCCCATCTCTCCAATCGCCTTTACCTTTGGGTTCTTCAGGGCAAGGTCTTTGAGCCACTCAAGGTCCTCGTCGCTCACCTTGTCAGCCTCGTGGGGGTGAAAGCCTATGGCGCAGTAAACGTGCTCGTGCTCTTGGGCGAGTCTGAGGGCATTCTTTATCGTCTTTCTATCGTAGCCAACGGTCAGGAGATACTCAAGGCTCCTGTCTTTGACAGTCTCCTCAAAATCCTCCTTCTTCAAGAGGTCAAGGTGGCAGTGGGTGTCTATCATGGGAAGGATATTTTAGGTCAAATCCAGATTTTGTCTATGTTCAGGGTTATGGTGCAGTTCCCGATGTCTATTGAAGTTCCATCCTTCCTCATGTATCCCCTCTCGGTAAGGACATAATACTTGTAGGTTCTTTCCTCCGGGTATATGAGGAGGTAGTTTCTTACCCCTTCTCTCTGATACAGCTCAAACTTGAGTCCCTCGTCCTGTCTTTCAGAACCCGGAGAGACTATCTCTACTATCAGGAGGGGTGTCTTCCTCAGCTTTTCCTCAAGTTTACCGCAGATAACGGCTATATCCGGTCTTACCACGGTATCGCTTGATACATACCAGTCCGTTTCGTACAGAACGAAGCACTCAGGACACTTCTCCTCAACCTCAAGGGATAGCTCCCTCACAAGACGTGCACCCACCGCCTGATGTTTAGGTGAGGGTGAGGCGAGGGCATAGGGAATTCCCTCCACAAGCTCCCAGTCTCCCTCCCAACTCTCGTAGTCCTTCACACTGTAGCGAACCGGATACCTTTCCGCTATTCCCATCTCCCCTTTTAATATAACCCCTGAAACAAAGATCAAGCCTGCGTAGGCTACGACCCTCTCGTAGTCTCCCGTCACCTCTCCCGAGTTGGTGTAGTCAATCAGAATTCCCTGCCTCGCACCGAGCACCTTAGCCGCCTCTATCCCAACAACGGCGGGAATGAATCCGCACATGGTTATGTTGTACTGCACCCTCTTGAAGTAAAGCTCGTCGGTTGCGAGCCTCTCCATGGCGGAGATGAGTATCTCGTCCCTCTTTCTGGCTTCCTCCGCGCTTATGTAGTGAGACATGTCCGAGCTTATAACAATGAGGGCGTCTTTTCCCTTGAGAACCTCTCCTAAGTATATGCCGAAGTCCTTAGCTCTATCGTAGTCAAGGAATCCGAGGACTATGGGAAGTATGCTAAAAGAAGACTCCGCGTATCTGAAAAGAAAGGGGAGCTGAACCTCAAGGGAGTGCTCGTAAAGGTGGGCGCTCTCGTCAGCCTTTGCGTGGGGGTATTGAAGGACCTCATCAAGTAGCTCGCCGTCTATCTCAACCTCGCCGAAGGGTGTTTCCCATACTCCCCCGGGATAGACCGATATATCGCTCCCGTAGCCGGTATGGTTGGGTCCCAGAAGTACCACTCTTTCGGGAATTCTTACCCTCTTGTACACCGCGCAGGCGGTCCTTCCAGAGTAAATAAGACCTGCATGGGGAACGAGGACAGCCTTCGGCTCTATCTTATGGGCTTCCTCCTCCCCGCAGAGGAGGTCAAGGAGCTTGCTCAGGCTCTGAGCCTGTGCCGGGTAGAAAGTTCCCGCTACCGCCGGCTTTCTTCTCATTACCTTAATAAAGTTATTTCTATGAGCTTGACCATCAAGCTCGGAGAAAAGGAGACAAAATTTTTCTGTATCATATTCCCTCGGAGGCTGGCTATGGCTGAGAAGGTGAAGATATTTATAGACGACAAGGAGTATGAGGTTGAGAAGGGCAAGACGGTCCTCCAGGCTGCTCTTGAGAACGGAATAGATATACCCTACTTTTGCTACCACCCCAAGCTCTCTATAGCGGGCGCCTGCAGGATGTGTGTGGTTTACTGGGAGAACATAAAGAGGCTCGTCATATCCTGCAACACTCCCGTTCAGGAAGGGATGGTGATAAGGACCCACCACACGAGCAAGGAGGTGGAGGAAAACCAGAAGTACCTCCTTCAGGCTCTAATGACCAGACACCCCCTTGACTGTCCTATCTGCGACAAGGCGGGAGAGTGCGACCTCCAGAACTTCGGAGCCATCTACGGACCCCAGAGGCAGGTTGTTCCCATATCCGCCCTTGAGAAGGAGAGGGAGGAGTACGACTGGGAGAGCGACTTCCTTGAGTACTACTCCAACAGGTGTGTCGTCTGCTACAGGTGCACGAGGGCTTGCGATGAGATAGTAGGTGCCCACGCCCTATACGTTGAGAGCAGGGGCTTTGACTCCAACATCGTCCCGACGGTCAGACCGATGGACACATCGTCCTGTGAGATGTGCGGCATATGCGTTCATGTCTGCCCTGTAGGGGCTATAATCTCCAAGCCCTTCAAGTACTGGTCAAGGAGCTGGCTCCTTGAGAGAGAGCTCACGAGGTGCAACCTCTGTCCAGTCGGCTGTGAGATTCAGATAGAGTACGGCTTGGGGGACTGGAGGTCAAAGAGGAAGGTCTACAGGACAAAGCCAACCGAAGAGCTCAACATCTGCGCGAAGGCGTTCTTTGGCTACGATGCCCTGAACGTTGACAGGCTCTTAAAGCCCTACGCCCACGGAAGGGAGGAGAGCCCTGGGAACCTCGTAAACCTTCTGGCTTCAGTCCTCGGAGTCCATGAAAGGGAAACAGCCTTCGTTCTCTCGGGATACGTTCCCAACGAGATAATGGACAGCGTGGTGAGGATAGCTAAGGCTACAAACAGCTACATAACCGCACCTCAGACAGCGGACTTCTTCAAGCTTGCTGACGCCCTCGGAGATTACAGACCTCCATCCCTTGAGGATGTTAGCTCCGCCGACTTTTACGTCTTCGTGGGAGACGACATAACCTCAACCGCAACGGTTCTGAGCTACTACATAAAAGGTAAGGTTTACAGGGTAGGGAAGGGTGTAAGGGACGAGAAGTTTGAGCCCGAGGAGATAAGCCTTGACGACATAGAAAGGCTTGAAGGAAAGGGTGTGATAGTTGTCAACAGCATCTCCTTCAGAGGCAAGGAGGCTGAGGAGCTCGGCAGAAAGCTCAAGGCACTTCAGGAGAAAGGGCACAGGATCCTCGTTCTGCCTAAGGATGGAAACACCTTCGGTCTCTACGAGAGGATTAAGGAGATTTACTCCGATATAGGGGAGGTGGTTGGGGCTGTCCTGAGGGGAGAGATAAACACCCTCGTTGTCTTCGGAGAGGATATCAAGGACTACTACGAACCTGAGACCCTTGAGCAGATGGCTGATAAGCTTGAACACCTGATAGTCGCTTCCCCCTACGACTTCGGGCTCTCGGTCAGGGCTTCGGTCAAGGTCCCCATGTCGCTTATGGGAGAGAACGAAGGCACCTTCACAACCCTGATTGGTGAGGTGAAGGGAAGGAAGTTCCTCCCCTGGGCTTTTGACGACATAAGCTTCTGGGAAAGCTTAGCCCAGAGCCTCTCAAGGGAAGGAGAGATCAAGGTTCTGAGAGGTGAAGCACTTCCTCCGAGAAAGCCGGAAGTCCATCTGTATAGGAACAGCTGGATAACAGAGAGGAGTGAGAACCTGACGAGGCTGTACGAGAAAAACGTGCACGTCAGCGAGTACAGGGTTTAAACTATTTCCGTGGATTACTCTTTACTGGCTGAGTTCTATAGCGGGATAGAGGCAACAACGAGCAGGATACAGATGACACAGCTCCTCGTGGAGCTGTTCAAGAAAACCCCTCCCGAGCTTATAGACAAGGTAGTTTACCTGTCAACGGGTGAGGTAGCTCCAGAGTACTCAGGTCTTGATTACAACTTCGGTGAGAAGCTTGCCATAAGGGCGCTGGCTGAGGTACTCGGTGTAAGCGAGCACGAGATTGAGGAGAAGGTTATTGAACTCGGTGACTTAGGGGACGCAGGAAAGGCTCTCTACGAGGAAAAGGGTTTCAAGCCTAAGGGAAAGCTCACAGCTGAAGAGGTCTATGACACGCTTCTGGAGATAGCCAGGACCTCGGGCGTGGGAGCCCTCAGAAAGAAGTCTGAACTCTTCAAGAGCTTGCTACAGAAGGCTTCTCCCTTGGAGGTCAAGTATCTCCTCAGGACGGTTACCGAGAGGCTCAGGCTCGGCATAGGGGATAACACGATAATGGACGCCCTCGCCATAGCCTTTACCGGAGATCAGAGGAACAGAGAGTACATAGAGCGGGCATACAACTTCAGCTCGGATCTGGGCTACGTAGCTAAGATCCTTGCACAGAAAGGTCTTGAAGGGGTCAAGTCGGTAAGGATAGAGCTCGGAAGACCTGTAAGACCAATGCTCGCCGAAAGGATGGCTATCCCCTCCCTGATACTGAAGAAGCTCGGTGGAAAGTGCGGGGCCGAGTACAAGTACGATGGGGAGAGGATACAGGCTCACAGGAAGGGAGATGAGTTCTGGCTTTACTCACGGAGGCTTGAGAACATAACCCATCAGTTCCCCGACCTCATTGAGTTCCTGAAGGAAGCCATACCCCATGACTTCATAGTTGAGCTGGAGTGCGTTGTGATTGACCCTGCGAGCGGTCAGATACAGCCCTTTCAGGTTCTTATGAACAGGCGGGTCAAGTACGTGAGCAGGTTTCACATACTCAGGTATCCCGTTGCCGGCTTTCTCTTTGACATCCTCTACCTTGATGGGGAGGAGCTCGTTGATAAGCCCTACCCTGAGAGGAGGGCTACCCTTGAGAGGGTGGTAAAGATAACCGATAGGATAAACCTCGCCACGAGGGAGATAGTGGACAACGTTGAGGAGCTTGAAAGGTTCTTCCATCAAGCTATAGAGGACGGCTGTGAAGGTTTGGTCTGTAAGTCCCTCGCCCCCGAATCGGTTTATCAGGCTGGAAAGAGGGGTTTCCTCTGGATAAAGTACAAGAGAGATTACAAGTCCCATCTTGCGGATACCCTTGACCTCGTTGTGGTCGGTGCCTTCTACGGAAAGGGCCAGAGGGCGGGCTACTTTGGTTCCCTCCTGATGGCTTGCTACGACCCTGAGACCGACCAGTTCAAGACCGTTTGCAAGGTCGGAACGGGCTTCACCGAGGACGACTTCAAGAAGCTGGACGAGATACTTGAGAAGCACCGTATTGACCACAGACATCCGAGGGTGAACTCAATCCTCGCTGCGGACGTGTGGTATGAGCCCTATCTCGTTCTTGAGATAACGGGTGCTGAGCTCACCTACAGCCCTGTCCACACCTGTGCCTGGGACAAGGTAAAGGCAGGTAGAGGTCTGGGTCTTAGGTTCCCGAGGTTTACAGGGAGGTACAGGTTTGATAAAAGACCTGAGGATGCAACTACAGAACAGGAGATAATAGAGATGTTCCTCCAGCAGAGGAGATACAGGGCTGTCTAAAGTAAGGATAGTAGGAGAGGGACTATAAAGAAGCTCAGAACCATACCCAGGGTTATAGCAGAGATAGCCAAGCCCTCATCAAGACCGTACTTTATCGCCAGTACACCCGCCATCACCATAGGGGGCATAGCGCTCTCAAGGAAGGCAACCTTGTAGCTTAGTCCGGAAAGTCCCAAGAGCTTGAAGGCGATCAGCAGGAGGAGGGGAGCTATCAGCATCTTTACTCCCACCGAAAGGAGGGAGCCCCCGAGCGAAGAAGTGAGGTGCCCGGGAGAGAACTTCAAGCCCACCGCAAAGAGGACGACCGGTATGAGCGACCTGCCGGAGATCTCCAAAAAGGTCTCAAGGACCTGAGGGAGCTGGTAGCCCCGGAGAAGGAAGGCTAGTCCGAGGGCTATGAAGGGGGGAAAGGTCAGAACTTCCCTCAGGGAGAGCCTTCCTGTCGCCACGAAGAATCCCACGGATATTACGAGGAGAAAGGAACCGAGCTGGTCGTAAAGAACCGCATATTTCAAGCCCTCATCACCGAAAAAGGCGAAGGTAAAGGGGTAGCCCATGAAGGCTGTGTTTCCGAAGGATGAAACGAGAACGAAGGAGCGGAGGCTCCTCCCCTTCATACCCGTAAGCCTTCCAAGGAGAAGGGACAGCAGGATTGAGGTTGTTATCACAGCCCAGGCTGTCAGGACCACGGCGAAAGCCTCAGCCCCGAGCCTGATCTCCCTCACCTTTTCAAGGACGAGGGCAGGGAGGGAGAAGTAGAGGACGTAGTTTATGAAGACCTTTGAGTCCTCCTCCCTGAAGAGCTTTAGGGTTTTCAAGAGATAAGCGGATAGAAATATCAGGGCTACGAAAAGAACCCTTTCGTGCATGAGGGAATTTAGTATATCATTAGCTCTCAGAGAGATGCGGGTAAGCGACGTTGTTGAAGAGGTAGCCAAGGTTGTCAGGGGGAAGGAGGAGGTCATCAGGGAAGCTCTCACCTGCTTCCTCGCAGGAGGACATCTGCTGATAGAGGATATACCCGGAGTTGGGAAGACGACCCTCGCCCTCTCCCTGGCTAAGGCTATGAGCCTATCCTTCTCAAGGATACAGTTCACGAGCGACCTTCTGCCCTCCGATATAACGGGAACCTCCGTGTTTGACCAGTCCCAGCGGGAGTTCGTCTTCAAGCCAGGACCCATATTCAACAACCTTGTCCTTGCGGATGAGATAAACAGGGCGACACCAAAGACCCAGAGCGCTCTGCTTGAGGCTATGGCTGAGAAGCAGGTTACCGTTGATGGCAAGACCCATCCCCTACCCGAGCCCTTCTTTGTGATAGCTACCCAGAACCCCCTTGAACACTACGGGACCTACCCTCTCCCCGAGTCCCAGATGGACAGGTTCATGATGAGGGTGTCCGTTGGGTATCCAGAGCCGGAGGTTGAGAAGGAGATAGTTATGGGAGTAAACCCTTTAGAGCGGGTAAAGACTATACGGTCCGTCGTATCACCCCAGGAGATAAAGGAGGCTATGGATTCTGTCAAGAAGGTTTACATATCTCCGGAGGTTGCGGAGTTCATAGTCTCCATAGCTGAGCAGACGAGGACAGACCCTAAGGTCCTGCTCGGTGCCTCAACCCGCGGGACCATACACCTGTCCCAGTGTGCGAGGGCGGT
>NZ_JBWONM010000126.1:0-5598 GCF_056450045.1 Hydrogenivirga sp. | reverse complement strand
CCGGGTGCTCTACCAACTGAGCTACCGGGCCTCAGGAATGAATATTATATTATACTTCGCTCAGGCGACGTACAACAGGGGAATGAAGATGCTTGTGACCTCCTCCCCTCACTGAAGTGAGGGGCTTCCCGCTTCATCGTGGGTAGGACCCACTCCACGGGCGTTACTTCCCCGCGGTCCACGGGTAGGGCAGACTTTAAGGGGTCTGCCAGCCCTTTAAAAAGCCTTTAAGCTTTAAGGGTCGTGGGGGATGTTTTCCCCCACAGGTATTCCCCTTCTTGGTTTTAATATTAGAACTACTTTTTTAAAAAATCAATACCTATCGGACGCCATTCATCCCTGTATCACAGATACGGGGCTTTCTGGCGGGGCTTTCTGTAAAGAAACACATCCACACCTTGAAGAGTCTAAAAGAGTGGCGAGAGCTGAGCAGGATTCTGGACGAGAATGTGAAGAACCTGCAATAAGCTATAGGAGAGGTTGGGGCGTATAGGAAAGAAATCGGGTTATCATAATATTCTTAATTTCCTAAGGAGGTTTGGGATGGAAACGGATCTCGTCATAGTGGGTGCGGGAAGCGGAGGATACGAAGCCGGCATATACGCCTACCGCAGGGGGATGAGAACCGTTCTCGTTGAGCTCTCACCCGACACGGTTGGAGGAAACTGCCTGAACAGAGGCTGCATACCCTCCAAGTACATGAGGCACGGAGCCCATCTCATTGACAAGATGGAGATATCCCGCAGATGGGGGATAGCCACTAAGGGCTATGAGATTGATTACAAGAGCCTTATGGAAGGCAGGGATGAGGTTGTGGTAACAATAAGGGAGAACTTTAAGAAGTTCGCCCAGCAGATAAATCTCCCGATAATCTATGGGAGGGGCGTTATAAAGGACCCGAACACGGTCTTTGTTGAGGGTGCTGAGGAAAGGATAAAGACCAAGTACATACTGGTTGCCACAGGCTCAAGCCCCGTGGGTGTCGGGAACCTCATCCCCGATGGAAGGTACGTTGTGGACACAGACCAGGTGTGGGATATAGACTTCGTCCCGAAGAGACTCGTGATAGTCGGAGGCGGGGCTGTGGGCGTGGAGTTTGCCTACATATTCAGGAAGTACGGCTCTCAGGTAACCCTCCTTGAACTCCAGCGAAGACTCCTTCCCAGCAACGATATACCAGAGGACTCTGGCAGGTATCTTGGCAGGAAGCTAAAACAGCTCGGTGTGGACATCAGGACTAAGACCACCGTTGAGGATTGGGAAAAGACGCCCGAGGGCGTGAGGGTGAGGCTTACGAACGGAGAGGAGCTTGAGGCTGACTTCATACTTCTGGCAATAGGGAGGAAACCCAATACGAGGGGCTTCGGTCTTGAGGAAGTCGGTGTTGAGCTTGATGAAAAGGGGTTTGTTAAGGTAAACGAGTTCTCCCAGACGAGCGTTCCGAACATATACGCCTGTGGTGATATAACCTCTCCCCTGATGCTCGCCCACAAGGCAATGTATGAGGGCAAGATCGCAGTGAACCACATGCTCGGTGGAAGGGACTGGAAGAGGGACGACAGGATAGTTCCCAAGATAATCTACTCCGCCTTTGAGGTTGCGAGCGTTGGACTCACGGAGGACCAGGCTGAGGACAAGGACTACGATGTTGTGGTCGGGGTCACTTCCTTCGTGTCCAATCCGAAGGCTATGGACGATGGGGAGAACGAGGGCTTTGTGAGGATAGTGGCGGACGAGGACAGCGGGGAGATACTGGGATGTCATATAGTAGGTCCCAACGCAGGGGAGCTTATACATCAGGTAGTCCACATGATGAAGGACCACAAGACTGTGGAGTTTGCCTCCAAGAGCATGTACTCCCACCCCTCACTATCGGAGGCTATAGGGCAGAGCGCTTCCGAGATATACTACGGACCCATAACCTGGGTCAAGAGGTGAGCGTCTTCACTATATCAACAACCTGACTGACTATGACGCTGTTGGGGACCACCACCTCTGCCCCCAGCTCCCTCGCCTTCTGCTGGAGGTTGAGGTTCTTATGCCCGCAGTAAGCTATTACCTTTATATCGGGCTTTTCCCTCTTGAGGTTCTCCAAGAGCTCCTCCCCTCCGAAGCCCTCAAGGTTTATCACCGCAACCGCCACCTCCGAGCTGTTTTCAAGAAGCTCCTTTGCTTTGGACCACCTGCTCGCACTGAGAACCTCCCATCCCTGGGACTTCAGGAGAGAGGCAACCTTTGAAGAGGTTATCAGGTTGGAATCGCCCAGAAGGATCTTCATCGCCTCAGAACCTTGCCTCACAGGAGTGTTCGTACTCTACGAGCTCCTTTATCTTGGGTTCCTTACTGCAGAGGGGACAACCCGGGTCCTTCCTGAGCTTCACCTTTCTAAAGTCCATGGACAGGGCATCCATGATGAGAAGCTTTCCCACGAGGGGTTCGCCTATGCCGAGCAGAAGTTTTATAGCCTCAGTCGCCTGTATGCAGCCCATTATCCCCCCTATTGAACCCAGTATTCCGGCTTCCTGACAGGAGGGGACCATACCGGGAGGAGGAGGCTCTGGGAATAGACACCTGTAGCAGGGAGAGTTCTCCTTGTCCCTGAAGTCAAATACCGTGCACTGCCCCTCAAACCTGAGCATCGCGGCGGAGACGAGGGGCTTGCCGGCGAAGTAGCAGGCATCGTTTATGAGAAATCTCGTGGGAAAGTTGTCCGTTCCGTCAAGAACTACATCGTAGTCCTTTATAAGTTCCATAATGTTGTCCTTGTTCACCATCTGGTTGTAGGTTACCACCTTAACGTCTGGGTTCAGAGACTCAAGGGTCTTCTTCGCTGACTCCACCTTGGGAACGCCGACCCTCTCGGTCGTGTGGAGTATCTGCCTGTGGAGGTTGGAAAAGTCCACCACATCGTAGTCCACTATTCCTATGGTGCCGACACCCGCCGCAGCAAGGTAGAAGAGGGCTGGAGAGCCGAGTCCACCCGCACCGATGACGAGAACCTTGGAGTTTAAGAGCTTTTCCTGACCCTTTCCGCCTACCTCTGGCAGGATTATGTGCCTTGCGTACCTCTTTATCTGCTCTTCGGTGAACTGAAACATGATTAATATGATACAAAGTTTCGGGCTGAAAACAACCAGCTGGGTCATATAATTTCCCTATGAAGGTCAGGATAGGAACGAGGAAGAGCAAGTTAGCTCTCTGGCAGGCTAACTACGTTAAGGAGTTCCTTGAGAGGAAGTGGGGCGTTGAGGTTGAGCTTGTAAAGATAACTACCACGGGGGATAAGATACTTGACTCACCCCTCGCAAAGATAGGGGGGAAGGGGCTGTTCGTTAAGGAGATAGAGCAAGCTCTACTGGAGGGAAGGATAGACCTTGCTGTGCACTCTCTCAAGGACGTTCCCATGGTAATACCCGAGGGACTGACCCTCGGAGCCATAACTGAGAGGGAGAACCCTTACGATGTGCTCATCTCAAGGGAAGGAAAGAAGCTTAGAGAACTTCCAGAAGGCTCCAAGGTAGGGACCTCATCCCTGAGGAGACAGGTGCAGATAAAGAGACTCAGGAGGGACCTTCAGGTTGATATCCTCAGAGGCAACGTGGATACGAGGGTTAGAAAGCTCAAAGAGGGTCTGTACGACGCGATAGTCCTTGCCTACGCTGGGGTAAAGAGGATGGGTTATGAGGGGGAGATAACGGAGGTGCTTGATAACTTCATACCTGCGGTTGGTCAGGGAAGCCTCGCTATAGAGATAAGAGAGGGAGATGATAAGGTAATGACCCTTGTAGAGCCCCTTGACCACAGGGAGAGCAGGATAAGAGCTGAATGTGAGAGGGCTTTCCTGAGAAGGCTGGAGGGCGGCTGTCAGGTACCCATAGGCGCCTTCGCCCATGTCATAGACGGCAGGGTTAGGATAGAAGGTTTCATTTCCGACCTTGAGGGTATTAGATTTATAGAAGGCAGTGCGGAGGGAAGCGTGGATGAAGCGAAAAAGGTCGGTGAGCTCCTGGCAGAGGAGCTACTTAGGAAGGGAGGGAAAGAGATACTCGCTCAGATATACGGAGGTGAGTGAATGAAGCCTGTAGGCATAGTCTTGGGAACCAAAGAGGCAACCCCCTTGGAGTTCTGGGTCGGGGTTGATGGCGGGAACCCGATACAGCTTGATGACGTTATCGTTGTGAGCTCAAGGCTTGAGGGGAGCGGAAAGGAGATAAAGTTCTACGGACTTGTTCACGAGGTAAAGAAGTACCTTGAGGGAATTGAGCTGACCTACGAGGAGCGCCTCGTCACCGACGGTATTGTCCCAGCCAACATCGCCTACGTGGCAAGGGTCATGGTAACTAGGATAGAGCCGGAGGTCTTCGTCCCCCCCACCCCAGGGGACCCCGTCTACAGAGCTAAAGGGAAGGAGCTTGAGAAGGCGCTTTACTATGACAACATGAAGAGCAAGATACCGGCGGGCATATCAAGGAGCGGAGACGTTGTTTACCTAAACTACGACTTCCTGAACGGAAGGGAGGGAGCCCACGTCTCCATATCGGGTATGTCGGGGGTAGCTACCAAGACCTCCTACGCCCTGTTTCTCCTCTACTCAATATTCCAGAAAGCTGACGACAGGAAGAGGATACACGGACTCATATTCAACGTTAAGGGAAAGGACCTCCTCTGGATAGACAAGAAGAACAAGAAGTTCGGGAAGAACTTTGAGGAAGACTTCATGAAGATGGGTCTTGAGCCAAAACCCTTCAGGAACGTTGGCTTCTTTGCCCCTCCTGAGATGCCGGGAAGTAACGTGCCGGCTACAAAGGACAGGCTTGACAGCGTCCAGCCCTATTGCTGGAGTATGAAGGAGTTTGCCCAGGAGGGACTTCTGAGATTTCTCTTCGCCGAGGGAGATGAGGGTGCCTCATCCCTCCACTACGTTATAGACAGGGTTTCAGAGAAGCTCCAACAGCTTGCGAAGGACAGTCCTCCCGACATCCTCATTGACGAAAGCGGCAGGGAGATAGGGAGCCTTCAGGACCTTCTGAACCTTCTCTACGGCGTTATTGAAGATAAGGAGAATAAGACAGACCCCGACAGGTACAGGGAGTGGTTTGGCACCGCTGCCACCTCAACAGCCTACGCCTTCCTCAGGAGGTTCCATCACGCCGCTTCCCACTGTAAGAACCTCATATACGGGCACGAGTCCAGGACTATAGACTGGAAGGCTAACCAGCTCACCGTAATTGACATATCCGACCTTCACGGCATAGCGAAGATGTTCGTCGTCGGTTCAATGCTCAAGAGGATATTCAAGGAGAAGGAGGAGAGCGGAAACCCCTATCCTAAAATATTCGTCGTTCTTGACGAACTTAATAAGTACGCTCCCAAGGACAGGTGGAGCCCCATAAAGGATATCCTGCTTGATATAGCTGAGAGGGGCAGGAGCCTGGGGGTGATACTCATAGGGGCTCAGCAGACGGCGAGCGAGGTGGAGAAGAGGATAGTGGCGAACGCAGCTATAAAGGTGACGGGAAGGCTGGACAGCTCGGAGGTTCTGAGCAAGGAGTACGAGTTCCTCACAGGCAACTTCAGACAGAGGGCTATAATGCTCAA
>NZ_JBWONM010000125.1:0-3065 GCF_056450045.1 Hydrogenivirga sp. | reverse complement strand
ATCACGGACCTTAGCTCCTCTCCATCAAGGGGCTTTGTCGGTCTTATGCACTCGTGGGCACCTCCCTCTGCCCACCTGCGGGGGCTAAAGAGGGAAGGGTCTATCTCTTCGCTGATGTACTCCCTCGCCACCGCCATGCCCGTATCGGAAACCCTTGTAGAATCGGTTCTGTGGTAGGTTATGAAGCCCTTTTCAAAGAGCTCCTGGGCGAGCTGCATAGTCTTCCTGACGCCGAACCTGTATCTGTCGGAAGCCTCCTTGAGGAGGGTATCGGTTGTGAAGGGTGGCTGAGGGAAGAGCTCCTCCTCTCTGGTTTCAAGGGTGTTTACCTCAATCTTACCGAGCTGTTCAAAGAACTCCTTCGCTCCTTTCTTATCGGGAAGCTCAAAGTCTATCCTGAGCCACCTGCCACCTTCTTTGAAGGTAAGGGAAACGACATGCCTCTTCTTCCTGTACTCTCTCTCCCTCTCAATTATCCACCCGAGGACAGGTATCTGAACCCTCCCGCCCGAGAGCCACTGTTTTTGAAAGCTGGACTGGAGTATCCTTGATACCTCAAAACCGACCCACCTGTCGGAAACCCTCCTCAGGACCTGGGCTTTAACCAGGTTTTCGTTAAATTCCCTCGGCTCTCTGAGGGCTCCCTTGACAGCCTTCCTCGTGACCTCGTGGAACTCAACCCTCTTTATCTGACCTACGAAGGGGGAGAGAACCGCCCTCACGTCCCAGCCTATCTTCTCTCCCTCTGTATCGGGGTCTGTGGCGACGTAGGCAGCTTCAACCTCCTCTCCCACCTGACTCATTCCCCTTATCGTCCCCTCCTTTCCCTCTATAACCTCATAAACGGGGATGAAATCCCCGTCCTTCACGATAACTCCATGAAATCCTCCCTCCTTCGTAAGGTCAAGGATGTGTCCCAGAGATGAGGTTATCATCAGATACAGGTCCCCTGCGGCTACCTCAAGGACCTCAAACTCACCGAAGCGTCTTGATATCGGCTTCCCGAAGAAGTTGGCTATAGTCCTCGCCTTGTTGGGAGACTCAACCACGAGAAGGATAGGCTTTATGTGTTCCTTCCTCTCTATATTCCCTGTGCCCTCAAGAACCTCCTTCACCCTCTTCCTGTCCTCGTCTATCTCCCTGAGGATGCTCTCAAGCTGGACTTCCTCTGCGGGTATGAACTTCACGTCCTCGTTAAACCAGCGAACCTTCCTCACGAGGTTGTTCAGAGCCCTAACGTCGTCAACGAGTAGGTAGCTGAGCCCCTTGGTTATGCCCCCTGCGTACATCCTTGAGGTTCTTCCCGAAGCCTGGAGGTATCCGGTCACGTCCGCGACCACTATCGTGTACTCCCCTTCGGCGTTCCTCCTGAGGGTTATCTCCTCCGACGTCTCTATGAGCCTCCTGACATCCTCTGAGAGGAGGAAGCTGCCTATCTCTTTCCTCAGAGCCTCTATCCTCTTCGCAAGGTCGGGTGTCCTTGCTATGAAGTCCTCGCTTATGAAGGAGTATCTCCTTAGGGTCTGGATCCAGCGGTCAACCTCCTGGAGCCTGTCCTTCATCTCCTTAGCAACGCTGTGCCTTATGGAGAGCAGAGCCCAGAGGAGGTGGGAGAGACTCGTCTCTATGTTCAGTGAGACTGTTATCTTAGGGACGCCGTAAAAGACGGCGTATCTGACGACGTGGGGGAGGTCAAGACCCCTGACGAGAGGGTTCCTGTAGGAGGATATGCCCACGAGGACATCAACCTCTCCCCTCTCAAACTCGGCGAAGTCCTTAACCTCCTCGTAGGACTTAGCCTTTATCTTCCCCTTTCTCAGCAGCTTGACCACACGGTTAACAGCCTCCTTCCCCATATCGGAGGACACGAAGACGAGCCCACCCCTGCCGAGCTCCCTGATCCTCTCCACAAGGGAGCCGTCAAGGTCCTGAACCTCCTCGTAGAGGTCAACAACGTTCCTCATGTAAAGGGTCGGACGCCCCACCTCAAAGCCCAGCAACTCTCTGAAAAGCTTTATCCTGCTGGAGCGGGGGTTCCCCGTGGCGGATGAGACCACGAGAACGCCCTCAGCCTTGCCACTTCTTTCCGAGAGTTCTTTTGAGAGCTTCCTTATCAGCTCCCAGTCTTCCTTGCTCTTCTTCCTCTTGTCCTTAAGCTTTATGAGTTCGTAAGCCCTCTCTATGTCCTCTTCCGTGAAGCCCAAGAGGTAGAGAACCTTGTCCACGTTCTTGGCTGTCTTTAAGAAGGAGTCAACGTCATCAACGAATATGAAGTCAAAGCCCTTTGGCATGAGCTCATAGTTCTTGTAAAGGTACATTGAAGTTGTCACGAGAACCCTGAAGTCGCTCTTAGTTATCCTCTCCTTTACCTTCTCCTTCTTCTTCTCACTCGTCTCCCCCGCAACGAGTATGTGCTCCTCGGGGACACCTATCTTAAGGAGCCTCTCCTTCACCTGGTTCAGTAGAAGGCGGGTCGGCAGTATTATGTAGCTCCTCTTACCTTCCCTGGCTAGGAAGGATGCGGTGATGAGACCGAAGGTAGTCTTCCCAACGCCGGTGGGAGCCAAAAGAGCGAAGCTCCTCCTAAGGAAAACCTTCTTTGCCCAGGAACGCTGGAGGCTCCAGGGCTCGCTCCCCACCTTCTCCCTGAAGTGCTCCTCCCACCTCCTGGTCTCCTCCTCAATGTCGCAGAGCTCCCGAAGGCTTCCCTCCTTTATGTAGGAGCAGAGCCTGTCCCTTTCCACCTCCTCCGGGAGGCATCTCTCACAGGGGAGACCTTTCAGAAGTCTCTCGGAGCTTACATCACCTCCGCAGTTGGGACACAAATTCCTGAAAAGGGAAGCGAGCATAACTCAGATATTTTAACCCTCAAGCGGACTCACGGACGATGCTGGAGAGATTCTCAACGGGGAACACCCTTGATATCCCTCCCCGTGCGGAAACACCGATAAGCCTGTCGGCAAAGCTCGCAAGGACCTCCCTCAGCGTAACGACTATGAACTGAGCCTCCTTGGACTTCTCCTTTATAAGCTCACCGACCTTCTTGGCGTTCGCTTCGTCAAGAT
>NZ_JBWONM010000124.1:0-6343 GCF_056450045.1 Hydrogenivirga sp. | reverse complement strand
GAGATAGCGAGCTTCATAGCCGACAACGGCGGGAACATCGTCCACTTTGACCAGCACATAGACTACCAGAAGGGAATCTTCTTCGCACGGGTTGAGTGGGACGTGTCCGAGTTTCGCATACCCAAGGATGGGATTGAGGAGTCCTTCAGACCGACCGCGGAGCGGTTCTCTATGAACTACTCTCTCCACTTCAGCGATGCACCCCAGAGGGTAGCAATATTCGTTTCCAAACAGGAGCACTGCTTCTACGACCTCATGCACAGGTTCAGGAGCGGAGAGCTGAAGGGGGAAGTCAGGCTCGTCATAAGCAACCACGAGGACATGAGACCTCTCGCTCAGTTCTTCGGTGTTCCCTACTACCACGTGCCCAAGAGCAGGGAAAACAGGAAAGAGGCGGAGGAGAAAGAGCTTCAGCTCCTTGAGGAGAGCGAAATAGACACAATAGTCCTCGCCCGCTACATGCAGATACTCTCCAAGGATTTTGTGGACAGGTACAGGAACAGGATAATAAACATACACCACTCCTTCCTTCCCGCCTTCCCCGGTGCCAAGCCTTACCACAGGGCTTACGAGAGGGGTGTGAAGATAATAGGGGCTACGAGCCACTACGTGACGGAGCTACTTGATGAAGGACCTATAATTGAGCAGGACATAATAAGGGTGAGCCACAGGGACTCTCTGGAAGACTTCATAAGGAAGGGAAAGGATATAGAGAAGGTCGTTCTTGCAAGGGCTGTGAAGTGGCACTTGGAGCACAAGGTGCTCGTTTACGACAACAGAACCGTAGTCTTTGACTGATTTACTTGGTTACGGTTATGTATATGGCGAGGTGCCCCTCTCTAACCTTGTAGCGGGTTATCATAAGCTTGTCCTTGAAGGCATCTGGTATCTCCCTGTATATGTCTGAGCTCTTGAGAACGTCAAAGACGCTGAGTTTGAGATACTCTCCCTCCTGCTCAACCCCTTTCTCCTGTAGGAGCCTATCAATTCCCTCCCTGGAGATTATCTTTAGGAATATTCCCATATCCTCGGTTTCGTACTCCCGGACGTTGAAGACCTTCTGTTCCTCCTGAGCACCCCTGAACTCAAAGCTTTTCTTAAACAAAAGCCCCTTCTTCTTTCCCCTTATCTTTACGAGCCTGTCGGAGAAGGAGAAATCCAGCTCAGGAAAGACCCTCTTGAAGTCTTCCGGGCGTAGCTTTACCTCAACCTCAGTGTCTATAAGGTTTCCGAAGTTTATAAGGTCCTCTTTAAATATCCCCATGGCTTAATTATCTTTATGCACGATCTTTCCATCCTTTATGGTGTATATCACCTTACCCCTCAGGACCCTGTTCCATAGAGGGGTGTTCCTGCTCTTTGAGAAGTTGGTCTCCTCGTTCAGAACCCACTCCTTCTTTAGGTCAATTATCACTATGTCAGCCTTGGAGCCTTCCTTCAGTGTACCTCCTTCAATTCCGAGAATCTTCGCAGGGTTTGTTGACATGAGCTCAACCATCTTGAAGAGGGACAGGTGCTCCTTTGCAACGAGCTCAAGCATTATGGGAAGGGCTGTCTGAAGCCCTATCATACCGGGCAGGGCGCTCTCAACACTCCCCTTCTCAAAGGGGGCGTGGGGGGCGTGGTCCGTGGCTATGCAGTCAATTGTCCCATCTGAGAGAGCCTCTAAGAGGGTCCTCCTGTCCTCCTCCCTTCTGAGGGGCGGGTTTACCTTTGCGTTCGCACCGCTCCTCAGGATCTCCTCTTCCGTAAATATCAGGTGGTTGGGGTTTACCTCACAGCTCACCCTAGTCCCCTTCTCCTTGAATCTCCTGACTATGTCCACCCCGAGGGCTGTGGTGAGGTGCTGGATGTGAACGTGTCCCCCAGTGTAGTAGGCGAGTATGCAGTCCCTTGCGTTCAGTATGTCCTCCGCCTCGGGCGGTCTTGAGGACAGTCCCAGGAGGGCTGAGACCTCACCCTCGTTTATAGAACCCTTTGCAAGGCTGTCATCCTCGCAGTGGTTCATGACGGGAACTCCGAGCTGGGCACAGAGCTCAAGTGCTCTCCTCATTATCCCCGAGTCCATAACGGGAGAGCCATCGTCGGTGAAGGCTACGCAGCCAGCCTCTTTCAAGGAGTAAAAGTCGGAGAGCTCCTCTCCCTTCCTCTCTTTAGTTATCGTACCCGCCGGGAGGACCTCGCAGAGACCCCAGCACTTTGCCTGAGCCCTTATGTACTGGGCAACCTCGGGAGAGTCAATGGGTGGCTGGGTGTTCGGCATGCACACTACCGTTGTGTAGCCTCCCGCAACGGCGCTCCTGCTCCCGCTCAGGATATCCTCCTTGTAAGTCTGTCCCGGGTCCCTGAAGTGGACGTGAAGGTCCACAAAGCCTGGGGCAACTATGAGTCCCTTGGCATCAATTATCTCAGCCTCCGGCTCAAATATTTCCTCCTCAACCCTCTTTATCCTGTCGCCCTCAATGAGTATGTCGTATATGCCAAGAAGCTCCTGGGAGGGGTCAACGAGGGTCCCTCCCTTTATAAGATGCTTTATCATCCCTGAGCGGCGCCTTCCTGAGCGAGCTTCTCCGCCTGTTCAGCGAGGTTTATTACCTGAGGTATAGCTTCCTTGAGAGCCTGAAGGTCGCTCAACTCCCTGAACTGGGCTACAACCACAGCCAAGGGCTCAAGTATCTCCTCTTTGAGGGGTCCTTCCCCTGCCTTTATCTGAGCCATTGCACCGAATATGGGGTGCTTTATGCTCTCAATGAGGGGCTTTGCCTCTTCCTCGGAGCTTGAGCTCGCTATCTGCTCCAGGATGTCCCTGAACCTCTTGATAAGCCCTATCCCAAACTCAAACTCCTTGCTCATCATCTCAGCCAACCTCCTTGTAGTTTTTAAGCCTCTCAATAAGGAGCTCAAGGCTATCCTCCTCGCTCAAACCAAGATGTCTCAGCAGAGAGCCTATGCTGACCCACCTCTTAAGGACCATACCCTGGGTTATCAGCCTCTCAAAGGGCTCATCGTCCCTAACGAGACCTATGTCCTTCAGGAACTTCTGGAAGAAGCGGGCGTAGAGAAGGTGCAGGACCGCATGCTCTATACCCCCTATGTAGGAGTCAACGGGCATCCAGTAATCAGCCTTCTCCCTTGAGAAGGGCTCCCTGTCGTTCTTGGGGTCGCAGTATCTTAAATAGTACCAGGAGGAGTCAAAGAAGGTATCCATCGTGTCCGTTTCCCTCTTAGCCGGACCTCCGCATCTGGGACAGCTCGTTTGGACAAACTCCTCCGAACTTTCCAGAGGATTTCCCCTGCCGGTGAACTCAACGTCAAGGGGGAGCTTTACGGGAAGCTGTTCCTCGGGCACGGGGACGGTCCCGCACCTGTCGCAGTAAACTATTGGTATGGGTGTTCCCCAGTACCTCTGACGGGAGATGTTCCAGTCCCTGAGCCTGTAAGTTACCTTTGGCTCTCCGAGACCCTTTTCCTTGAGCCACAGGGTTATCTTACTCTTCGCCTCCTGTGAGTCCATCCCATCAAAGCCGTCGGAGTTTATGAGCCTGCCAGCACCCTCGTAGGCTCCCTCCTCAAAGTTCCATCCCTCTTCTGGCATGACAACTGGCACTATATTGAGCCCATACTTCTTTGCGAACTCCCAGTCCCTCTGGTCGTGGGCGGGCACTGCCATTATCGCACCGGTCCCATACTCGTAGAGGACGTAGTCTGCGGTCCATACGGGTATATCCTCACCGCTTGCCGGGTTCCTGGCGTAAACGCCCAAGAAGACGCCTTCCTTATCCTTATCTCCCCTATCCCTCTGGGGGAGATTTCTGACCTTCTCAACGAACTTCTTTACCTCCTCCTGCCTTCCGCCCCTCTTTGCGAGCTCAAGGGTCAGGGGATGCTCGGGGGCTAAGACGAGGAAGGTGGCGCCGAAGACCGTATCGGGTCTCGTCGTAAAGACGGTAACGGGCGTGTCTCCGACCATGAACTTCAGGAGAGCACCCTCCGACCTTCCTATCCAGTTCCTCTGCTGGGCTATAACCCTTTCGGGCCACTTACCCTGCAGCTTTTCAAGGTCCTTTAAGAGACGCTCCGCGTAGTCGGTTATCTTCAAAAACCAGGAGGGCACTTCCTTCTGGACTATCGGTGTGCCGCACCTCCAGCACTTACCCTCTATCACCTGCTCGTTTGCCAGAACGGTCTCATCGTGGGGGCACCAGTTCACGAGGGCTGTCTTCCTGTAAGCTATCCCCCTCTCGTACATCTTCAGGAATATCCACTGGTTCCATCGGTAGTACTCGGGGTCACAGGTGGCTATCTCCCTCTCCCAATCGTAGGAAAAGCCCAGGAGCTTGAGCTGTCTCCTCATGTAGGCGATGTTTTCATAAGTCCACTTCGCCGGGTGTATTCCCTGCTTTATGGCTGCGTTCTCTGCGGGAAGCCCGAAGGCATCCCAGCCCATCGGATGGAGAACGTTCTTTCCCTTCATCCTGAGGAAGCGTGCCACCGCATCCCCTATGGTGTAATTCCTCACGTGCCCCATGTGTATGCGACCCGATGGGTAGGGGAACATCTCAAGGACGTAAAACTTATCCCCCTCACCTTCCTTTGCTCTGAATACACCCCTCTCTTCCCATACCTTCTGCCACTTTTCCTCAATCTCCTTGGGATTGTAGGGTTTCATATATATAGATTATAGCCCAAGCTCCCTTCTGAGCTCCTCCGCTGGCTTTGGTCTTCCGAGGAAGTATCCCTGCCCGAGGTCACAACCCATCTCCTTCAGTATATCAAGCTGTTTCTCGTTCTCAATCCCTTCCGCTATCGTCCTGAGCCCCAGATTCTTGGAGAGCTGAACTATGGCGTTCACTATGGCTCTGTCCTCGGGGTCACTGTCTATGTCCTTTACGAAGGAGACATCAATCTTCAGGAAGTCAACAGGCAGATACTTCAGGTAGGCAAGCGAAGAGTATCCAGTCCCAAAGTCATCTATAGCCACCCTGACGCCATGGTCCTTCAGAAGGTTGAGGCTTCTGTTGGCAAACTCAACGTCTTCCATTATCACGCTCTCGGTAACCTCAAGGGTTATAAGTCCACCCTCCACACCGGTCTCCTTTATCACCCTCTCAACCCTCTCGGTGAAGGACCTGTCCCTGAACTGAACGGGGGATACGTTCACCGAGACGAAGAGCCCCGTCTCCTTCGCCATCTTGCAGGCTTGTCTGAGAACCCACTCCCCAACCTCCTTTATCAGACCGGTGCTCTCAAGCACGGGTATGAACCTTGAGGGGTAAACGATACCGAGGTCCTCGCTGTTCCACCTCAGGAGTGCCTCCATACCCTTTGGCTTCAGCTCCTTCAGGTCAAAGTATGGCTGGTAGTGGAGGATGAACTCTTCCCTCTCAAGGGCTTTGAAGAGGTGCCTCTCAAGGAGGACGAACTCGGTCATCTGGACGTTCATGTCCTCCTTATAGAACTGGTAGCTGCTTGGTGCGCTCTCCTTGGCATGGGAAAGAGCCATCTCAGCCTTCTTTATAAGGTCCTCCGCCTCGGAGCCGTCATCGGGAAAGATCGCTATGCCGATGCTCAGGTTCTGCCTTATCTCCTCTCCGTCTAACCTTATGGGTTCCTGGAAGCTCCTGAAGAGGCTCTCAACCACCTTGGGTATGTCTTCCTTCTGAGCGAGGTCTGCGAGAACCACGCCGAACTCGTCACTTCCGAGCCTCGCAACGGTATCGCCCTCCCTCAGGACCTCCCTCAACCTCCTTCCCACCTCTTTCAGCACCGCGTCCCCTGTGGGGTAGCCGTAGGTATCGTTTATGTACTTGAACCTGTCAAGGTCTATGACGAGAACCGCAAGGCTCCTCCCCAGAGCTTTAGCCCTTGACAGGGAAAACTTGAGCCTTTCAACGAAGTTGACCCTGTTGGGAAGGTCGGTGACGGGGTCGTAGTAGGCTATGTAGTTGAGCTTTTCCCTGAGCTCCCTCTCCTGGGTTATGTCCTTACCGGTGGCTACAAAGCCTACCACATCTCCCTGAGCATCCTTTATCGGCGTTATCGTCTGGTCAAGATAGAAGAGCTTTCCGTCCTTCCTCCTGTTTATGAAGACGCTCCTGAAGGTCTCACCCGAGAGTATCCTCTCCCAGAGCTTTCTGTAGAAGTCCACCCTGTGTTTGCCCGACTTGAAGATGGAAGCCTTCTTTCCGAGGAGCTCTTCCCTGCTGTACCCGCTTATCTCCTCAACAGCTCTGTTTGCATACTGGATGTGCCCCTCCCTGTCGGTTATGAGTATCCAGTCCGAGCTCTGCTCAACGGCGAGGGAGAGCTTGTTCAGCCTGTCCTCCTTCTCGGTGAACTCTAT
>NZ_JBWONM010000123.1:0-6567 GCF_056450045.1 Hydrogenivirga sp. | reverse complement strand
CTCTACTTTGAGGAGTCAAGACCTTTCCTTAAAGTACAGGAGGGCTGTAACAAGTTCTGCACCTTCTGTGTGATACCCTTCGCAAGGGGAAAGGTCAGAAGTGCCCCGAGGGAGAAGGTGCTCCAGCAGGTTGAACTGCTCGCTGAGAAGGGCTTTGAGGAGATAGTCCTCTCAGGCACACAGCTCTCCCAATACGGCTGGGATATGGGAAGCTCCCTCCACCAGCTCCTGCTTGATATACTGAAAGTGAAAGGAGTAAAGCTGATTAGGCTATCCTCCATGCACATCAAGGAGATGTCCCACGAGCTTCTGGAGCTCATCACCTCCGAGGAAAGGATCGCCCCCCACTTCCACCTCTCCCTACAGAGTGCCTCCGACAGGATACTCGCCCTCATGAAGAGGGGCTACACGAGGGATGAGTATGAGCGGGTCGTTGAGTACATAGTCTCCAGAAGACCTCTATCTGCCATCGGCACGGACCTCATAGTTGGCTTCCCCACCGAGAGCGAGAAGGACTTTGAGGAGACCCTCCGCTTCGTTGAGGATATGCCCTTTGCCTACCTTCACCTCTTCCCTTACTCCGACAGACCCTTCACAAAAGCCTCCCGGATGGATGAAAAGGTCCCCGAAAGGGTTAAAAAGGAGAGACTTAAGGCACTTCAGGAGCTTGACTCTCTGAAGAGAGAGGATTTTCACAGGAAGAACAGGGGGAGAAGACTGAGGGCGACCGTCCTGAAGGAAGGAAGGGTTCTTACAGAGAACTACATCCACGTGGAGAGGAAAACGGAGCACCCACCCGGAAGGGTCGTTGGTATCATCTTATAGATGATGAAGTACCTCATCCCCCTTCTCTTTCTCCTGTCCCTTATGGGTGGCTTCCTATTTCTGGAGAGCTCTGGAGGTGAGGAGAGGAGGTGCGTCGTTGAGAGCAGGGAGGTGGTGAAGGGTATATACGCCTCGGGTTACGTTGAGAGCAAGGAGGAGGTTATCCTTCGCTCCTCCGTCTCGGGCTACGTAAAGGAGCTCTACGCGGATGTGGGGGAGAGGGTAAGGAAGGGACAGCTCCTCGCCCTGATAGACGATGGGGGTCTTGAGAACAGGGTCAGGTCCCTGGGCAGCAGGATAGAGCTCCTTGAGGAGAGGCTCAGGGAAGGCTCAGCCTTCAGGAAGAAGCTTGAGAAGGAGGTGGATATAAGGGCTGAGAACCTCAGTAAGGCTAAGGAGAGGTTCCTCAGGAGGAAGAGGCTCTTTGAGAGGGGAGTCATTCCTAAGGAAGCCCTTGAGGAAGCTGAGAGGCTTTACAGGAACGCCCTAAGGGAGTACGAGGCTTCGTTGCTGAACCTTGAGGACACCCTGAGGGGGCTTGAGAAGGAGCTCAGCTCCCTTAAGGAGCAGAGGAGGTCCCTTGAGAGGGAGCTCTCAAGATACAGGATAAGGAGCCCCATAGAAGGCGTAGTCCTCAGGAGGTTTGTTGAGAAAGGAGACTACGTTAACCCCTTGAGCAGGGAGAACGCCCTCTTCTCGGTGGGCTCTCCTGAGAGGAAGGTCGTGCTACAGGTTGACGAGGAGCTTGCTCCTCTTCTCAAGAGGGGACAGAGGGTTTACATAACGACCGATGCGGTTCCCGGAAAGGTCTTTGAGGGCAGGGTGGAGAGGTACGACCTTGAGAGCGAGAGGACGAGAAGGATTGTGGAGGTTGAGGTCAGTGTCCAGCTTCCCCAGAGAGTGCCCGTGGGTTCCGTTGTGGAGGGAAACGTGGTGGTAAGCAGGCTCAAGACCACTGTTGTTCCCATTGATGCGGTGAAGGACGGCTTCGCCGTGCTTGTAGTAAACGGGGAAAAGAAGAAGGTTAAGGTGAACCGCCTCTTTGAGGGCTTTGCAGAGGTTTTGGGCTACCCTCCGGGAACGCCCTGCCTCTTGGAAGAGTGAGCTCCCAAAAACCACCAGAGGAGCTTCCTCGCCTCAATAAAGAGGAAGACTACTCCCGAGGTCAGGGCAACGTAGAGCCAGTCCTTGTGGCTAAGGGGTATGGAGTGGAGGTAACCGGGGAAGAGGTAGAGGGCTGAGAGCTGAAGGAGAACCCCAAGGGTTAGCCCGAGGTATATGTAAGGGTTCTGGGTGAAGTTCCTCCAGGGCTTGTAAAGGAAGGGTCTGTCCCTTACAGTCTGGACGCCTACAACCCACTGGTTTGCAACCATTGAGGTGAAGACGAGGCTAACCGCCCTCCCGTAGTCATACACACCGAGGGAGTGAAGGAAGAGGAAGAGGTTCACCAAGCCTATGACCAGGGCTGTCGTAAGCGTGTCGGAGATCAGCCTCCTGTCAAGGAAGACCTTCTCGGGTTTCTTTGGGGGGGTTTTCATAACGTCCTCTTCCTCCCTGTTGAAGGGGAAGGCTTTGTCCTGAACTCCATCGGTCACGAGGTTTATCCAGAGTATCTGGGTGGGATAGAGGGGAAGGGGGAGCCTAAGGAGGAAGGAGAGGGAGAGGAGGAGGACCTCTCCGAAGCTTGCGGAGAGAAGGTAGATTATAGCCCTCCTTATGTTCCTCGCTATCTCCCTACCAGCCTTTATGGCATCAACTATTACCGACAGGTTGTTGTCCGTTATTACCATCTTGGCGACCTCTATCGCCGCCTGAGAGCCCGAGCCCATAGCCACACCTATGTCGGCAACCTTCAGGGCTGGGACATCGTTCACGCCGTCTCCTGTAACGGCAACTATCTCTCCCCTGCTCTGAAGAACCCTCACTATCCTGTACTTGTCCTCGGGCAGAGCCCTGGCAACTACAGACACCTTCTTTAGGGCTGTGTAAAGCTCCTCATCGCTGTAAGACTCTATCTGCCTCCCCTCAACAGCCCAGTCCCCTTCCCTGTATATGCCGACCTCCCTTGCCACAGCCTTGGCTGTCTTCAGGTTATCTCCCGTAAGCATGATTATCCTGACCCCTGCTCTCCTCGCCGACTCAACCGCCTCCTTAACACCCTCCTTCGGAGGGTCCATAAAACCTATAAGTCCAGCAATCCTTATTCTTACCTCCTCAGGACCTGTGGGCTTCCCGTTAAGGGGTGAGTAGCCGAAGGCTATAACCCTCAAACCCCTCTCAGCCATCTCGTCATGCCTTCTTGCAAGCTCTTCCTTCTCCCCCTCCGCCATCTGGAGCAGGCTCTCCAGGGCTCCCTTTATAAGGAAAAGCTCCCTCCCTTCACACCTGTGAACCGTCGCCATGTATCTCCTCTTGGTGTCAAAGGGAAACTCAAGGGTGCGGGGGCACTCCTCCCTTGTCCTCCTCCAGTCGTATCCCTCCTCCTCCAGCCACCTGAGCAGGGCGACCTCAAGGGGGTCTCCACCCGATCCGTCGGAGTTGTTGCAAAGGGCTGATATCAGCCTGAGGTGTTCGGGCTCAATCTCATAGACCTCCTCTACCTTAAGGCGTCCCTGGGTTATGGTTCCCGTCTTGTCCGTTGCTATGTAGGTTGTGCTTCCGAGGGTCTCGGCTGCGGGCAGGTACCTTATGTAGGTTCTTCTCCTTGCAAGCCTGAGGGAGCCGACTACAAGGACGAGAGTTATCACTATGGGTAGTCCTTCTGGAACCGCGGAGACGAGCTCCGCTATCACGAGCATAACGACCTCGTAGAGGTCCCTCCCCTGAAACAGACCTATGAGCAGGAGGGAAAGCAGGATACCTATGAGTATCAGCATCCACACCCTTGAGAACCTCTTCAGTGCCCTCATCAGGGGAGTGTCGGGAGAGCTCTCCTGGGCTCTCAGGGCTATCTTCCCCAGCTCCGTATTCCTCCCCGTTGCGTAAACGACCCCCTTTCCCCAGCCCCTCACGACCACTGTCCCCTTGAAGAGGATGTTCTTTCTCTTGTAAAGGGGTGTCTCTTCGGGAAGGGTGGGCTCTTCGTCCTTCTCAACGGGTATTGATTCCCCTGTCAGGATGGCTTCATCAACGAGGAGACCCTCTCCTGCGAGAAGCCTGATGTCAGCAGGGACCACGTCCCCCTCCTCAACGAGGACCACATCACCCGGAACGAGGAGAGCTGTGGGGACTACCTCAAGTCTGCCATCCCTGAAGACCTTAGCCCTCAGCTCAGTATGCCTCCTGAGGGACTTCAAAGAGGTCACAGCCTTGTACTCTTGAAAGAAGCCGATTAGGGAGTTTACCAGGACTATTCCCACTATGAGGAGAAAGTCAACGCTCTTTCCAAGAAGGAGGGAGAAGATTGAGGCAGCCAAGAGTATATAGACCAGAGGACTCCTGAACTGGCGGAGAAAGATTGTAAGAAGGCTCTCTTCCTCTGTCTCTATCTCGTTCCTACCGTATATACTGAGCCTTTTTCTCGCCTCCTCCTCGCTCAGCCCCTCGGGAGAGGTCCTGAGAAGGGAAAGGATATCTTCTATCTTCAGGGCGTGGGCTTTTGGCTCATCCATTAGCTTAAAATTGTAAGGGAATGTATCACATCCTCTTCGTCAGCCTCAAGCTGCTCCTTCAGAGGAGAAGGCAGAGCCTTGTATCAACCCTCGGCGTCGCCATAGGGGTTACAGCCTTCGTCGTCATGAGCTCGCTGATGCTCGGCTTCCAAAAGCACTTCATAAAACAGGTTATAGACCTTGACGCCCACATATCAATAAAGCCTCAGTTCAACTACAACGAGAAGAGGATACTCTCAAGGGTTTTCGGAGGTGACGTTATCCTTGAGATTCTCGGAGCGAAGCCTAAGGAGGTGAGGGACAGGATAAAGGAGTACAGGGTGATAATGGAGAGGTATGAGGGCAGGAGGGGAATAAGGGGTATAGCCCCCCACCTGAGGGGAAACGCCATCGTGAGATTCGGTCCCAAGGACGTTCCCGTCAACCTCTTTGGGATAGACCCTCAGCTTGAGGGCAGAGCTACGAGCATAGAGAGGTACCTTGAGAGGGGAAACCTTCGCAAGCTCTACGTGAAGAGAAGCGGGATAATCCTCGGAAAGCTCGTGGCGAGGGACCTGGGAATAAAGGAAGTTGGGAAAAAGGTCATCGTGATAGCCCCCAACGGGGTCTCCCAGATATTTGAGGTCGTTGACTTCTTCAACTCAGGGATAACCACGATTGATAAGAGCAGAGCCTACATACACCTCAGGGCTATGCAGAAGCTCCTGGGCAGACCCAACGAGGTGAACGAGCTCGTCGTCCGTGTGGAGGATGTGGATGAGGCTGTCAGGATAGCGAGGAAGATTGAGGAGGACACGGGCTACGACGCCCAGAGCTGGCAGGAGGCTTACAGCAACTTCCTTCAGCTCTTCAAGATTCAGAAGACCATAACCTACCTCGTCGTCGGAGCCATACTCCTCGTGTCAGCCTTCGGGATATTCAACATACTGATGATGACCGTTCTTGAGAAGCAGAGGGACATAGCGATACTCAAGGCTATGGGCTACTCAAGCAGGGACATAACCCTCATATTCATGATTCAGGGACTTCTCATAGGCGTTGCGGGAGTTGTTATAGGGAGTGTGAGCGCCTACCTGACCCAGGAGTATCTCTCCAGCGTTGAGATAAATCTTGAGGGACTCCTCAGGGCTAAGGGCTTCATCCTTGACAGGTCCTTTCTCTACTACGTAGGCGGTGCCCTCTTTGCCCTCTCCTTCTCCTTCTTTGCCTCTGTGTACCCAGCCCGAAGGGCTGCGAGGCTAAACCCCGTTGATATATTCAGGAGCGGAGGAGTCTGAAGACCGCCACGGTTCCGAAGGTGTAGAGCAGGTGAACGGTCAGAAAGCTGAGCAAGGGTGCGAAGGGTGGGAGGAGTATAAAAATAAGGTGTGCCAGGAGAAGCAGGAGCGTGATGACGGATACGATAAAGGAGGACTTGATGTAGTCCCAGTTGAGGAGCGTCTTCCAGCTGATCTCAGCATAGATAGAGCTCAGGAAGGCTTTCAGCGTATCCCAAAAGCCCCTTCCCCTGAGCATGGCTCTCCCGAAGAATATCGGAAAGGAGCTTACCAAAGAGAAGTAGAGAAGGAGGGCAAGGAGCAGGCTGAGCACAAGACCGAGCCAGCTGACCTCTCCGCCTTCAAAGAGGGGTTTTAGGACTGACCACACTCCTCCAAAGAAGAAGATGAGAAGCGACAGGGCGGCGGCTCCAAAGGTCAGGATCAGCTGTCCTATTATGATGGCAAGGGTCTCAGGAAAGAAGCGAAAGAAAACGGCAAGAGGATTCCACTCAAGGGAGCTCAGGAAGGTTTTGCTATCCCCTTCGGAGGCTATGTAAGCCTTTGACACGTAAACAGTGTAGGAAAAGATCAGGTAGGTGTTGAGTAAGGCGGCGAAGAAGCCTATGCCGGGTAGCAATGTTAGAAGGTTCAAAAAGACGATGAGAAGGAAGAGGAGACCAACGGGAATTGGGTTCCTTAGAAGGCTCAGCTTCCAAACCCTTAGGGCTTCCCTCCACATGTGGATTATAATACTCCCATGGCTAAGAGGGTTATACTCGCTTACTCAGGAGGTCTTGACACCTCCGTAATAGTCAGGTGGCTCACCGACAAGGGCTATGAGGTCATAACCTACACCGCAGACGTGGGACAGG
>NZ_JBWONM010000122.1:0-4450 GCF_056450045.1 Hydrogenivirga sp. | reverse complement strand
GAAGATGAACCCCGTCAGCGGAAACTGCGACAGCAACGTCAAACCTCTCGTTCACTATAAAGAGGGCTTCGTACTTCCTTGTAAGCTCCCTTACTTTTAAGGATAGCTCGTAGAGCTCCTTTCCGCTAAGGTCCTTCTCCCGGAGCTGGACCATCCTGACTCCCTTCTTGAGTATCTTCTCCAGTGTGGAGAAAAAGTCGTCGCCGTACTTCTTCCTGTCCGTTATAGCGTATAGTCTTGGCAGCTCTTTCATCCTGGTTTATAATATAAAGCTCACAAAAGCCGGAGTGGCGGAACTGGCAGACGCGCCGTCTTGAGGGGACGGTGCCCTTCGGGGCGTGCGGGTTCGACTCCCGCCTCCGGCACCACTCAAAAAGAAAATGAAGAAAGCATTCGCTACCCTAATAGACATAAGCAAAGCTATAACGGCAGGGCTCTTTATTTCTCTCGCATTCGCTATCTTATATGAGGGGAGGTATCCTGATGAATGACCTGTTTTTGATGCTCATAATAACCTTCGCCCTGCTCATAGGCTCGTTCGTTGTCCTTTCCAAGCTTGCAGGAAGGGAAACAAGGGGAGCTGTAAAGCGTCATCTTTAAGGGAAGAGGACGGGAGGTCTGTAAGTATAATTCCTGCACCATCACAACAAACGAAACAATAAGACAGCACATACACTTAAATCGCTCAGGTTTAAGTCGTTGAGAGGAGATTAAAAAATAAATATTGATAAACAAATCATAAATTCTAAAATACATGGAAAAGAGGAGGTGAGCATGGAGAGAGTTTCTACCTACCTGATAGACGAGTACCTGAGGTCGGCGGACCTTGCAAAGCACAACGCAAACCTCGTTTACTCCCTACCCGCCATGGCAAACATACTCTCGGGTGAGCTTATGAAGGAGTATATGCTTAGGGAGATACTCACGGAGGAAGAGAGGCTCATGCACGAGGAGGGGTGGTGGTATCAGCACCAGCTCGCTCTCCTTGGTCCCTACTGTATAGGCTTCTCAGCCAGAGATATAGCCCTGAACGGACTCACCGCAAACACGAGGGTGATGCCCCGCTCAAGACCACCGAGGAGGCTCAGGAATCTCCTTGACCAGTGCGCCAACTTCATCTGTCTCATATCTCAGGAGGTTGCGGGAGCGGTAGCCCTCAATGACCTTATAACCGTTGCCGGCTCTTACGTTTGGTATGAGGAAAGGTGCCACGGCAGGAAATATTCACAGGATGAGATAGCCCACGCCTTCCAGAGCTTCCTTTACAACGTCAATCTCCCCTTCAGGAGTGGTAACAGCCCCTTCACGAACGTGACCCTTGAGTTCGGTAAGCCTGCTCCCTCACTGAGGGATGAGTACGTTGTTGTCGGAGGACAGGTTCTTGAAAGCAGGTACTCTGATATACCCTCGGATATATACGACAAGGTTTCTCTGGGCTTCCTTCAGGCTATGTGGGAGGGAGATGCGGACGGAAGACCCTGGACCTTCCCTCTGATAACCGTTCAGATAACCGACGACTTTGACTTTGATGACCCTGTCTTCCTTGAATTCTTGGAAAACATGGACAGGCACGGAGGAGCTTACTTTGAAAACTTCATGAGCAAGCCCTTCCTTGAGAGAGGACTTGAGCCAAGGGACCCCAGCCTCCAGAGGAGCTTCTGCTGCCGTTTTCAGGTGGATATGGGCGAAGTTCTGAGGGTCTCCAACACAGGTTCGGTCTTCGGAAACGCCTCGGGAGTTGGTTCAATCGGGGTGATCTCAATAAACTTCAACAGGCTTGGCTGGATACACAGGGGAGACAGGGAGGGGCTCTTCAGACACCTTGAGGATATTCTCCAGAAGGCAAGGAGCGTTCTCAACAAGAAGAGAGAGTTTATTCAGGAGCACAGGGAGCTCTACCCAACCTTCTTCTACTACATGAAGGACCTCTCAACCCTCTTCAACACTATATCCCTTCAGGGAGGTCACGAGGGCTTGATAAACTTCGGGTTCGCTGAGTACGACTCCTCGGGTAGACTTCTTGAGGACAGATCTGGTCTCTTCCACCCGGATGGTCTCTCCTTTGCCGAAGAGATCTCGGACTTCATCCTTTCCAAGCTCAGGGAGTTCATGGAGAGGGACAGGGTTCCCTGGAACTTTGAGTACGCTCCTGGGGAGACCGCGGGACCAAAGCTCGCCCGAAAGGACCTTGAGTTCTTCAAAGATATCTCGGAGGGAAAGGGAGAAAGGTACAGGCTCTACAGGGAGTTCTGGGAGGGGAAGGTAAACGGAGTTCCTCCCTACGTGAAGGGAAGCATAGCGGGCTCGGGGGTTTTTCTAACCGCCGGCTTTCAGCCTCCCTATGACCAGTCCTCCCTTGGGAGACAGCTTGAGGTATCGGCGAGGACCCAGCTCTTTGCAACGGGTGGGAGCATCCAGCACATCTTCCTCAACGAAAAGCCCGACAGGTACGCAGCAAGGGACTTCATAAGGAGGCTCTTTGGAAGCCTTCCGGTCATATACATAACCCTCACACCCACGATGAGCGTGTGCAACTCCTGTGAGACAAAGATAGTGGGTGAAAGGTTCAGCTGTCCTTACTGTGGCTCAGAGGACACTACCGTTTACTCAAGGGTGATAGGCTACTACAGACCGATAGCGAGGAAGGTTAGGAAGGCAAACAGCGAAAGACATATCTACGAAGGTGAGGAGAACTACTGGCAGGGAGGCAGGAGGGCGGACTGGGTGAGCAGGAAGAAGGCTGAGATTGAGGAACTCATGGAGGCTCTCCGATGGGACTGATGTTTGCCTCCTGCCTAATCTCTACGAAGGACGGTCCGGGCAGGTGGAGCCTAGTCCTCTTTCTTGAGGGCTGTAACTTCAGGTGCAGACACTGTCACAACTGGAGGCTCGTTCTGGGCGAGGAGAAGAGCTTTATAACCCAGAGGGAAGTCCTCTACGAGATAGCCACAAATCCCGTGATAGACACCCTTGTCCTCTCAGGGGGTGAGCCCACCGTTCACAACACCACAAAGCTGAGGGACTTCATATTCAGGGCGAAGGACAGGAACCCCCTTCTGAAGGTAAGGGTTGACACGAACGGCTACCTGCCCTCCGTTCTTGAGAAGCTGAGAGACATTGTGGACGGCTTCGCCGTTGATATAAAGGCACCTCCTGGAAGATCTGAAAAGTACAGCTACACCGCGGGGAGAAAGGTGGATACCGCCCGCATAGTTGAGAGCGTTAGCATAGCGGATGGACTGCCCCTGACTATATACCGGACGCCGAGCTACCCCTGGCTCACCGAAGAGGAGGTAGCTGAGATAGAGGACTTCACCTCATCCCTTAAGTCTTCCTGGTTCCTCAACGAGTTCCTTGAGGTCCCCTCCTGCCCCTTCAACACCTGACCTCGCCCCCTGACGGCTCCCCCTCCTGAGGAGCTCCCCCTCAATGGAAGCTATCACCTCAAGCTTCCTCTCGTAGGTGCAGTAGTCCGGTGCAAGTAGGGCGGGAGGCTTTGCCTCAGCGGTGAGCCTGTGGACCACAACGCTCTCGGGAATTATCTCAAGCATGTCCGCAGCGAAGGAAGCGTACTCTTCAAGTCTCAGGGGTCTGAACTCACCCCTCAGGTAGGAGCGGGCGAGCCGAGTATTCCTCATGACGTAGATGGGGTGTATCTTTATACCCTCCGCCCCGAGAGCACCTATCAGCTTAGCCGTCTCTAAGAAGTCTTCCCTTTCCTCGCCGGGAAGACCTACTATAGTGTGTATGCATACCTTGAGACCTCTTCTCTTAGCCCTCAGGGTCGCGTCCACCAGGTCCGATATACCGTGTCCTCTGTTTATCCTCTTCAGAGTTTCGTAGTTGGCGCTTTGGAGCCCGAACTCAACCCACACCTCAAGCCCTCTCTCCCTGTAGCCTGCAAGGAGGTCAAGGACCTCCTCCGGTGCGCAGTCGGGTCTCGTGCCAACGTCAAGTCCAACGACGTCCTCAAACTCAAGGGCTGTATCGTAAAGCTCCCTCAGGTATGAGACATCACCGTAGGTGTTAGTGTAGGATTGGAAGTAGATGAAAAAGCCGAGCTTCCTGCCGTACCTCTCCCTTGCCCCCCTTATACCTTCCTCTATCTGAGACCTCAGGTCCGTCCTCGGTGAGAGGTGTTCAGGTCTTGAGCCCTTGTAGCAGTAGCTGCAGCCCCCGCGTCCCTTCGTCCCATCTATGTTGGGACAGGTGAAGGGCAGTGCAACGGGTATCTTCCTTATCCTCTTTCTGAACCTCTCCCTCGCGTAGTCCCTGAAGAAGTGAATCCTCTTCATACCAAGCCTCTTTTGTGACCTAAATTACTTGATAAAACTGCGTTTTATGTATATAATTATATTACGATGATTTACTCAGATACTGTCAGGTACGCTCTTCTGGCTCTGGCATATCTGGCTATGCACAGGGATAGGCTCGTCAAGGCTGAGGAGAT
>NZ_JBWONM010000121.1:0-35745 GCF_056450045.1 Hydrogenivirga sp. | reverse complement strand
GGGGGAGCTATAAGCGATGAAAGGCTCTCTAAAGGACTCCCCTGTTCAAAGTGCCTTCCTGAGCCAGAGGGAGAGGTCTGCAACAGACTCAGGGAGCTTGGAAGACTCAGAGAGCTTGAACCCTACTGCGAAACGGACAGCAAGCTCACGGAGTTTGAGGGATTCTTTGAGAGGGCTGTGGGTGCAAAGCCCTGGAGCCTCCAGAGGCTATGGGCAAAGAGGGTTCTCCGCGGACACTCCTTCGCCGTCGTTGCCCCGACGGGGGTCGGTAAGACCACCTTCGGTCTTGTAGCCTCAGCCTTTCTCCCTCCAAAGGTGCTCCTCATCTTTCCCACGAGGGTTCTCGCCAATCAGGCGGGGGAGAGGATAAGGGAGATACTGCAGAGGGTTGGTGTTGAGAAGAAGGTTCTCGTTTACGAGTCAAAGAAGAAGGTAAAGGAGCAGTTCCTCAGCGGAGACTTTGATGTCCTCTGTGGGACAAACATGTTTCTTCACAAGAACTTTGAGAACCTGAGCAAGTTCAAGTTCTCCTTCATATTCATTGACGACATAGACTCCTTCCTCAAGAGGTCAAAGAACGTTGATAACCTCTTCAAGCTCTTAGGCTTCAAGGACTGGGAGATAAAGCTCGCCCTCAAGGAGAAAAAGACCGAGAAAGACTGGGACAGGCTGTCCGCCATAAGAAACAGAAAGAGGGATACTGTCCTCGTCGTCTCCTCCGCAACCCTCAAGCCCAAGGGAAACAGGGTCTTTCTCTTTAGAAACCTCCTTGGCTTTGACGTTCAGAAGGCTGTAACCACGCTCAGGAACATAGTTGACGTGGCAGAGCCCGTCAAAGACCTTGATGAAGCCCTGCAAAGGTCCGCTGAGCTAATAAAAAGGCTCGGCAAGGGAGGACTCGTATATCTCTCCGTATTCTACGGCAAGGACAAGGTAAAGGACGTTGTTGAGTATTACAGGAGCAAAGGGATAAAGGCGGTCAGCTACCTTGACCACGATGCCAAGGAGCTCTACAGCATCCTTGAAAAGGGTGAGTTTGACGTCGCTGTCGGCATATCCCACATAACGAACCCCCTTGTCCGTGGTCTTGACCTCCCTCACGTTATAAGGTACGCGATATTCCTTGACCCGCCCAAGCACGTTTTCCCGACGAGCCTAAACCTCCAGCCTGCAACCCTCCACTCCTTACTCCTGATACTCTTTAATATCTTTGATGAGAAGGACCGCCTGAAGGCGGTGGAGTACATAAACTACCTCAAAAGGTATCTTACCCTCAGAGAGGAGCTCCTTGACAGATACCCCCGCATAAAGGAGAGGCTTGAGGAGATAAGGTCCTTCCTGGAGGAAAGGCTGAGGGATGAGAACTTCCTGAGAAAGATAGAGAGCTCCGAAGATGTATCCCTCGTCAGCGTTGAAGGACAGCTCTACGTGGTAGTGGGAGACGCCAACTCCTACATACAGGCTTCCGGGAGAACGTCAAGGTTCATAGCTGGTGGAATGACAAAGGGTCTATCCATACTCTTTTACTCCGACCCCAAAGCCTTCAGGTCTCTCAGAAGGAGGCTCTCAGCCTACTTCATGCAATCGGACGTTGTCTTCAAGAGGCTTGAAGAGATAGACCTTGAGGAGATACTCAGGGAGATAGATGAGGACAGGAGGAGAGCGAGGCTCGTCCTTGAGAAGAAGATAGTTCAGGAGATAAAGGACCTCTTCAAGACAAGCCTCGTCGTGGTTGAATCTCCCAACAAGGCGAGGACGATAGCGAGCTTCTTTGGAAAGCCCCAGATGAGGCTCATAAGGGATACGATAGCCTATGAGGTCCCCCTCGGAGAGAGGCTCCTCGTGATAACGGCGTCCCTCGGACACATCCTTGACCTCACTACCGACAGGGGCTTCTTCGGGGTCCTTGAGGACAGGAGGAGGTTCATACCTGTTTACGACACCATAAAGAGGTGTAAGGAGAAGGGAATCCAGCACACGGACCTCAGCTACCTCAGAAGCAGGTGCAGGGGCAAGGTGGAGGACAAGATAGAGATAATAAGGGCGCTCAGAGAGGCAGGCTACGAGGTGGATGAGGTCTTCGTTGCGACCGACCCGGATGCGGAGGGAGAGAAGATAGCCTACGACCTCTATCTGCTTCTCAGACCCTTCAACGTCAACATAAGGAGGTCTGAGTTCCACGAGGTAACGCCCAAGGCTTTCTGGGAAGCTGTCAGGAACCCCAGGGACTTTGACCTCAACCTTGTCAAAGCACAGATAGTTAGGAGGGTCCTTGACCGCTGGGTCGGCTTCACCCTGTCAAGGGTTCTCTGGAAAGTATTCAACAAGAATTGGTTCTCCGCAGGGAGGGTCCAGACCCCGGTCTTGGGCTGGGTGATTGAGAGGCACGAGAAGGCGAAGGAAAAGAGGGGAGAGGTTATCTTTGAGATAAACGGACAGACCTTCAGGGCGGATATAGAGGACCTATCCCTCGCAAAGAGCGTTTACGAAGACCTTGAGCTCGCAAGGGTATATCTCCACTCACCTCAGGAGGTTGAGAAGAAGCCCCTTCCACCCTACACAACCGACACAGTCCTTGAGGACGGGAGTGAGAAGCTCCACCTCTCAGCCCAGACTACGATGAAGGTCCTCCAGAACCTCTTTGAGGCTGGCTTGATAACCTACCACAGGACCGACTCAACACGGGTCTCCGATGCGGGGAAGTACCTCGTTGCCAAGCCCTTTATAGAGGAGAGGTTCGGCAGAGAGTTCTTCTACCCACGGAGCTGGGGAGAGGGGGGCGCCCACGAGTGTATAAGACCTACCAGACCGATAACACCCCAGGAGCTCAGGTTCATGATAACAGCTGGGACCATAGAACTTGAGGAACCCCAGTCCGCCCTTGGACTTTATGAGCTGATATTCAACAGATTCATGGCATCCCAGATGAGACCCGCTAAGGTTGTGGTTGAAAAACTTCACCTTGAGCTTCCCTACTACGACTGGGAGGAGGAAGTTGTTACTGAGGTTATTGAGCACGGCTTTGACCTCCTCTACCCAACCTTCACCCTCTTCAAGAAAGCGGAGGTTTACGATGTCAAGCCTTTGGAGCTGAGGGAGGTTCCAAAGGTTCCCCTCTTCACCCAGGGGAGCCTTATTCAGGAGATGAAGAGGAGAGGACTGGGAAGACCCTCCACCTATGCCCACATAGTCCAGACCCTTATTGATAGGGGCTACGTGAAAGAGGTAAAGGGGAGACTGGTGCCAACACGCATGGGGCTTGAGGTTTACTCTTACCTGAGGGAGAAGTACCCCGAGTACACCAGTGAGGAGCTCACGAGGAAGCTTGAAGAGGCTATGGATAGGATTGAGAGGGGTGAGCTTGATTACATGAAAGTCCTCAGGGATGTCTACAAGGTTAAAGACATACTCAAAGAGCTGGGAGAGGTAAGGACACCCGCGAGGTTTTACTATGAGTGATGTCTTAGCCCTCTTGCTGTTCTTAGTCATTATCCACGGCGTCCTCCTTCTTTACTGGAAGGGCATGGGAAGTGCGAGGAAGAAGAAGTACGAGAGGCTCTTTGGGAAGAGGGAGTGATGAGGAGGGTCGTCGTCATCTTCGGTCTCTCTGGCTCCGGGAAGTCCTTTCTGGCAAGGATACTCAGCGAGGAAATGGGCTACGAGTGGATAAGGAGCGATGTGGTTAGAAAGGAGCTGGCCGGGATCACACCTGAGAAGAGCGCAAAGGCGGGCTTTGGGGAGGGCATATACACGGAGGAGATGACGAGAAGGGTCTATGAGGAGATGGTCCGCAGGGCGGAAAAGCTCCTTAGAGAGGGAAAGAGGGTAGTCCTTGACGCTACCTTCCTCAGGAGGTGGCAGAGGGAATTGGTGAGGGAGAGGCTTGAGGACCCCCTCTTTATTCTGGCTACCGCAAGTGAGGAGGAGATAAGGAGAAGGCTCTCCACAAGGGTGGACGTCTCCGATGCGGACTTCGGTATATACCTCAGGCAGAGGGAGGTCTTTGAGCCTCCTGAAGGGGAGGAGTACGTTGAACTCAATACGGAGAGAAGCAGGGAAGAGCTTTCTTCAGTCCTCAAGAAGCTCATTGATGATTAGGTCCGCGGCATCAGGCACTGCAAAGCTTCCGATAGCGTCTCTCATTGAGCTTATGTTTGCAACTATCCTGTCCACGAGGGCTATCACCTTGTCAGTGGTGGCATCCTCCTGTCTGAGCACGAAACCCCCACCGAGCTCCTCTATCTCCTTTGCGTTGTAGTACTGATGGTCTCCCGCAGCGTAGGGGTAGGGTATGAAGAGGGCGGGTACCCTGAAGAAGGACAGCTCCGATACAGTTCCCGCGCCCGCACGGCAGACAGCGATCTCAGCTGCGGAGTATATTAGCCCCATATCTGTCCTGAAGGGATATACCCTTAGGTTCTCCACCTCTTGAGCCATCTCCTTGACCCTTCCGTAGTCCTTCTCCCCTGAGAGCAGGAGGGTGGGAGCACCCGTCTTTCGGGCAAAATCAAGGGCTAAGGAGTTTATAAACCTTGCCCCCTGGCTCCCTCCCATGAAGAGGATGAGAGGATCGGAAGGGCTGAAGCCGAGAGCCTCCTTGGCAGAGCCCTTATCAATCTTTGTGCTCAGAAGCTCCTCCCTGAGCGGAAGACCAGTCCTGACAACCCTCCTGTCTTTGAAGTACCTTCTCACGTATTCAAAGGTTATAAAAACCTTCCTTGCGAAGGGGGAAAAGAGCCTGTTGGTCATGCTCGGAACGGAGTTCTGCTCGTGGATGTATAGGGGCTTCCTTCTTAGCAGGGTGTAAAGCCCTACGGGGACGCTTGAGTACCCACCGAATATAAGCGAGCGAAATTCCCCGCCTACCCTATCCCTTAAGTAAGCCACCCCTCTCAGGAAGCCAAGTATCGCTTTCAGCCTTCCCAAAGGGGATACTCCCCTCAGAGGGTAGGTCTCCAAGAAGAGCTTCTCCTCCGGTATCAGGTGCTCAAGGGTCCTCTCAACGCCCCTCTGAGTCCCCACGTAGATGGTCTTTATCTTCCTCTCATGTGCCTTCCTTAGGACCGCAAGGGCTGGGAAGAAGTGCCCTCCTGTCCCGCCACCAGAGACCAGAATTCTCATCAGGCAATAAATTCTATAATGGAGGTGGGCTATGAGCGTAGTTATCTTGGCTGTACTTCTTTTCTCATATATGTCTTTAGCCACGCCCGAAGGGCGTCTCTTGTTTGAAAGTCACTGCATCCGCTGTCATGCTGAGGGTTCTAAAAAGCCTCTCAGCCTTCTGAGGAATAAGTACAGGGGGAACCCCTCGGATGTTGTTGAGCTTGCCAAGAGATGTCCCTGGGGGAGGGGTTTGTCCGATATGGAGATAAAGGTGATAGCTGACTGGCTGACAAGGGAGGAGTAAAATATATGAAAGGGGTAAGAAATTGAAGCATCTCAGCGAAGAGCAGTTGAAGGAGATAAAGGAGAGCCTTCTCAAGATGAGGGAAAGGCTCCTTGAGTCCGCCCAGGAGCAGATAAGGGACCCTTCCAACGTAGCCTTTGAGGGCGGTGATGAGATAGACAGGGCTGACCTTGAGGAGGAGAGGTACCTTACCTTCAGGATAAAGGGAAGGGAGGCGACCCTCATCCACAAGATAGATTACGCCCTCATGAAGATAGAGTCGGGTACCTACGGGGTCTGTGAGAACTGCGGTGCTCAGATACCCTACGAGAGGTTAAAGGCAAGACCGGTTACGACGATGTGCTTTGAGTGCAAGGAGCTGGAAGAGGAGCTTGAGAATGACTGAGAAGGACATGGACTGGGCTTTCCCAAGGATAAAGAGGCTCCCCCCGTATGTCTTCGCTGTTGTGAACGAGCTCAAGCACAAGCTCAGAAGGGAGGGAGAGGACATCATAGACCTCGGCATGGGAAACCCTACAACACCTCCAGCTCCCCATATAATTGAAAAGCTCTGCGAGGTGGCGAGAAGACCGAACGTCCACGGCTACTCCTCATCCAAGGGAATACCGAGGCTGAGAAAGGCTATCTGCGATTTTTACGAGAGGCGCTTCGGCGTCAAGCTTGACCCCGAGAGAGAAGCTATCATGACCATAGGCGCCAAAGAGGGGTATTCCCATCTCATGCTGGCGATGGTCACTCCCGGAAACTCCGTTATAGTGCCCAACCCTACCTACCCCATACACTACTATGCCCCGATAATAGCCGGCGGGGAGGTGAGGTCAATACCGATAGTCTTTGATGAGGGAGAGGATCCTCAGGAGGAGTTCCTCAGAAGGCTCTACCAGACGGTTAAAGAGTCCATGCCTCCCCCGGGTGTAGTTGTTGTGAGCTTTCCCCACAACCCAACGACGGTATGCGTTGAGAGAGAATTCTTCAAAGAGCTCGTTAGCTTTGCAAAGAGGAAAGGAATATGGATAGTCCACGACTTCGCCTATGCGGACATATCCTTTGATGGCTACAGACCTCCCTCAATCCTTGAGGTTGAAGGTGCAAAGGATGTGGCTGTTGAGCTCTACTCAATGTCAAAAGGCTTTTCAATGGCCGGGTGGAGGATAGCCTTTGCCCTCGGGAACGAGACGATAATAAGGAACCTTGCCCATCTGAAGAGCTACCTTGATTACGGCGTCTTTACCCCTATACAGGTGGCGGCGGTCATAGCCCTTGACAGCCCTTACGAGATAGTTGAGAAGAATGCTCGCATGTACGAGAGCAGGAGGAACATCCTCGTGGAGGGGCTCAGGAGTATGGGCTGGAACGTTGAGAAACCAAGGGGGACCATGTTCGTGTGGGCGAAGATACCCGAGTGGGTAGGTATGAACTCCCTTGACTTCTCAATGTACCTCCTGAGGGAGGCAAAGGTCGCTGTCTCTCCGGGCATAGGCTTTGGAGAGTACGGAGAGGGGTACGTAAGGTTTGCCCTCGTTGAGAACGAGCTGAGGATAAGGCAGGCGATCAGGGGGATAAGGAGGGCTTTCCGCAAGCTGCAGGCAACCGTATGAACAGGACGCTTCAGTTCGGAGAGGGTCTCTTTGAAACCATCCTCTGGAGGGGTGAGAACGAAAAGCTACAGCTCCACTACAACAGGCTCAGAAGCTCGGCAGAGTTCTTCTCAATCCCCTGTCCTACCTACGAAGAGTTCCTTGAATCCATAAGGACCGCCGTAGGCGGTGCTACAGACATCTACGTCAAGTACATTCTCCTTTCGCAAGGACCTGATTACTACGGTGCACAGCCAGAGGGCTACAGGGTTGATATAAAGGTAAGGGAAGCTCCAAGACCACCGGAAACCGTTGAGCTCTGCCTTTCCCCCTACAGGAGGCACTCAGCCAACCCTATCTTCAGACACAAGACAACGAGCTACCTTTTCAGCGTTCTTGTGAAGAGGGAAGCTGTCCACCGAGGATACTTTGACGGTGTTGTTCTCAACGAGAGGGAGGAGGTTACGGAGTGCTCCGCCTCAAACCTCATCCTTCTGAAAGGGGACAGGCTCTACACCCCAGCCCGTGAGAGCGGTCTCCTGCGGGGAACCACCCTTGAGCTCCTTAGCAGGAGCTTTGATATCCGTGAAGAGTACCTCACCCCCGAGGACCTCCTGAGGGCGGATTCTATCTTCCTCACCAACTCTCTTATGGGTATTGTCCCCGTCCTTTCCCTTGAAGGCGAGAAGAAGGAGATAAGCGGAGAGGTCCTAAGGGAGCTGAGGGAAGTCCTTTTATAAAGTGGAGACGAGGGGATTTGAACCCCCGACCTCCGCCGTGCGAGGGCGGCGCTCTCCCAGTCTGAGCTACGTCCCCTACTCAGGATATAAATTATACTTACTTCTTAAGATGGAAACGCTCAGAGACAGGAAGAGCTTAGAGACCAGAGAGCTCACCATAGTGAACGAGGTTGCGAAGGTTCTGAGCGGCAGCTCCGACTTTGAGGAGGCTGTCAAGGACATCCTCAAGACCCTCTACTCCTTCTGGGATGTAAGGCTAAGCTTTGTAGCCCTCTTCAAACCCCATCTGAAGGCTCTCCAGATAGTAGGAGCCTTCGGCTTCTCAGAGGAGGAGATAAAGAGGGGAATATTCAGGAAGGGTGAGGGGATAACGGGAAAGGTTTTCAAGAGCGGAATACCGGTTGTTCTGACCGACCTTCGCTCAAACCCAGCCTTACTCAACAAGACGAGGGTCAGGGACAAGCTCCAGGGAGGGGAGACCTTCATATCCGTTCCAGTCAAGGTGGGTGGCGACATAGTGGGAGTCCTGTCAATCTTCAAGAGCTTCTCCTCCAAGGAAAGCATAGAGAGGGGTATAGAGACCCTCATGATACTGGGGACCCTCATAGGGATGTTTTACAGGCTCAGCGAGCGTATGGAGGAGGAGAGACTCCAGTGGGAGGAGGAGAGGAAGATACTGAAGGAGGAGCTCAAGAAGACCTACGATATCCACGGCATAGTCGGACAGAGCGATGCAATCCTCAACCTAATTGAGGTCATCAAAAAGGTAGCCGCAACCGACAGCACAGTTCTGATAACAGGGGAGAGCGGGACAGGTAAGAGCCTTATAGCCAAGGCTATCCACTTCATGAGCCACCGCAAAGACGGACCCTTCATAACCATAAACTGCGCAGCTATACCCGAGACGCTCCTTGAGGCTGAGCTCTTCGGCTACGAGAAGGGAGCCTTTACGGGAGCCCATACCTCAAAGAGGGGGAAGTTTGAGCTTGCCAGCGGTGGGACCCTCTTCCTTGACGAGATAGGTGATATGCCCCTCAGCCTTCAGGCAAAGATACTCAGGGTCCTTCAGGAGAAGGAGATAGAAAGGCTTGGAAGTGAAAAGACTGTGAAGGTTGATGTTAGGGTGATCGCGGCTACAAACAAGGACCTCCACGAGCTTGTCAGGGAAGGGAAGTTCAGGGAGGACCTCTACTACAGGCTCAACGTCGTTCCCCTTTACGTTCCCGCCCTGAGGGAGAGGAAGGAGGACATACCCCTGCTCATTGACCACTTCCTCAGGAACTTCAACCAGAAGTACGGGAAGAAGGTCAGGCTCTCCCCCGACGCGATGGAAGCCCTCATGGACTACGGCTGGCCCGGAAACATAAGGGAGCTGGAGAACACCGTAGAGAGGCTTGTGGTCATGCACGAGGGGGTTGTGAAGGGGGTTGACATACCTCCCCACATCTTAGCCTACAGGAGAAGGTCGGTGTCCGAAAGCCTTTCAGACCTGCCCGACAAACTCCAGGCAACCGAGAGGGAGAAGATAGTGGAGGCTCTTGAAAGAACAGGCTACGTCAAGTCAAGAGCTGCTAAGCTCCTTGGCTACACCCTCAGACAGCTTGACTACAGGATAAAGAAGTACGGTATAGAGATAAAGAAGTTCTGATGCACTTCGGAGCCCTTACACCAGCCCTCTTCCTTGAAAGGCTGAACAGATTCGTCTGTCTTGTTGAGCTTGAGGGGAGAAAAGAGAAGGTTCTCCTTCGGAACACAGGCAGGCTAAAGGAGATACTCAGGAAAGGGAGGAGGGTATATCTGAGGGAGAAGGGAGGAGGTAAGTACAGGTATGAGCTCATCTTAGCTGACATGGGGAGAACCCTTGTGTGCCTTGACTCCCATATGCCCCCCAAGCTCCTTATTGAGTACATGGAAAGGGAAGGCTATCCCTGGGTTCTCAAGAGCTTTAGAACAGAGTTTGGAGTAAAGGGTTCAAGGTTTGATCTTCTCATAAACGACAAGATATTGGTTGAGACAAAATCTGTGAACCTGGTGAGAGATTCGGTAGCCCTCTTTCCCGATGCCCCGACAGAGAGGGGGAGAAGACACATAAGGGAGCTGATGGCATTGGCAAACGGGTACGAGCCAGCCGTCATATTCGTGGTTCAGAGGGAGGATGCAGAGCTCTTCAGCCCAAACTATGAGACCGACCCTGAGTTTTCTGAACTGTTGCTTGAGTTTTACAGAAGGGGTCACAGGGTTCAGGCTTTTGCCTGCAGGGTGAGCCTTGAGGAGATATACATAGAGAGGGAGATACCTGTCCGGTTCACATCACTCCCGCTTCCATCATGAAAACGGTAGAACAACAGCTTGGAGAGAGTACTGGCTCAAGCCCTATCCCCTTTGAGTAGGTGACCACACCCTCCGCTGGGAAGGCTATTCCGTTCACTCCTGCAAGCAGGGAGTATATGTCCAGCTTTACCCTCTCCGCACCCGCCGGTCTTGCACACCCAATCATTATCGGCGAGTCAGGCAGGCTCTTGCGGGCGTGCAGAACCACCCTGGCACTCTCCTCAGTGCTGGGGGGAGGAAGGAGCTGAAACTTCGCCTTGCCGTAGTAAGGCATAACCACCACCAAGACGAGGGCGTCAGGTCTGTACTTTGCTATCGTGTCAATAGCCCTGTACTCTCCCTTTATCCTTCCGTAGTGAAGACCTATTATCACGTGGGGCACTATCTTAAGCCCAGCTTCCTTCAAAAATCTCAGAGACCTGTCGTAATCCTCCACGCTCCTGTGGGGTAACTTGTAAACCTCTGAAATCGTCTCATCAGCACCTATTATGTCAAGTAGAACCGCATCAACCTCCGCTTCCCTGAGACCACCGGCGAACTCCTCATCAACGAGACCCACGTGGCAGGTAACGAGCATACCGAGCTCTCTCTTGACAGCCCTCATAGTATCAAAGAAGGGCTGAAGCTCCACTACACCGTCTTTGTTTGAGCCTCCCGAGACCAGGATACCCGTAACTCCCTGCTCCTTTAGCTCACTGCAGACCTTCCAGAGCTCCTCCGGCGTTGTAGCGGGTATCATGTGCCAGAGTATCTTGCTGGCACAGTGGTCACACATAAGCTCGCAGTTTCTACCCGTTATGGATATATCAACGAACTTAGGTGGGGTTTTGATGGAGAAGTCCTCAACCTCATAGTGTTTGAAGCCCGGACTGTGGAAGTAGACCTTCCTGCCGAAGTTTCTAAGTCTTATGTCTAAACCTTCGCTCAGCTCCTGAGCGAGCCTCTCGTCTATCTCAACATCTATATCTATCATGACTTTTTAAGAAGGGGGCAGAGCCCCCTTACCCTTTAACCACACTTAACGCCTTTTTCCTCTGCAACCTTCCTGAGAGCCTCCACAGCCTCAGGTCCCTTCATGAGCTGGTTTATGTCGTCGGGGTTCGTCGGCTTTAGCTTGACTATCCAGCCCTGACCGTAGGGGTCGTCGTTAACGAGGGCGGGATTTCCCTTGAGTACCTCATTGACCTCAACTATCTCCCCTTCAAAGGGTGCAGGCACGGGACCGACCCACTTTCCGCTCTCAATGGTCGCAACGCTCTTACCCTTCTTGACTGTCTTACCTATCTTCTTTGGGGTGTAGGCGACGAGCCTACCAGCCATAGCTGCAGCGATTGAGGTTAGCCCTACTGTGTAGGTTCCATCTCCGTTGTCCTTCACCCAGGTGAAGGCGTTCGCATCAGGGTCCACATGGTAGAGAAGGTCCTCCGGGACCTGGCATCCGTTTACCTCTGCCATTTTACACCTCCCGTCTATTGGAATTTAGAGATTATTGTATCCCATTTAGAAGACGATTAGCTTGTCAGCTTCCATTGCCCGTATGGCGAATTCGCTTGCAGGGACGACCCCGTCAAGCTCTGGTATCAGTTCCTCCTCCGTAAGCCCGAGGGAATCAACCGCCTGCTTACAGGAGAAGAACTTAACACCGGCGAGCTTGGCGTCCCTCATGAAGTCATAGACAGTCTTGGGCTTCTGTCCGTTTTGGGGGAAACAGTTCCCCTCTCCAACAGGACATATCTTCTCCGCTATTCCCTTCCTTATGAGGTTGGTCCCGTCCATATTGAAGAAGACCTCAACCTCAGCGTCGTTAGCTGCCATCAGGGCTGCTATATAGAAGGGCGAGGCACACCGCCAGGGTGTCCTCGGACCGCTCGTCATCAGTATTACTATCTTCTTCTCCTCTTCCATTCTCCCAGACCTCAGACAAGACCGAGCCTCTTGAGGACGGGTATGGGATCGGAGAGGTTGTCCTTTAACTTCACATCTCCGGCGCTGTAACCGAAGGCAAGTCCCATCAGCTGTGTGAAGTAGGCGGCGGGAACATCAACATCGGGCACTCCCTTCATCATGAGCCTGTGCCTGTACATCTCAAGGGAGGCGTGACAGAGGGGGCACTCGGTAGCTATTATGTCCGCACCGTTGCGCTTCGCTGTCTGGAGTATCATCATGACGAACTTTTCCGAGACCTGCTCATCGGAGAGGGAGTGGGGACCACCGCAGCACTGGGTGTGCATGGGCTCAAACTCAACGTTGGTGGCTCCAGCAGCCTCAAGGAGAGCCTCCATGTAGTAGGGATGTTCATCGTCGTCCGCCGTTTCTCTCATCCTCGGTCTCTCCTGCTCCTCGCTTCCGGAGTGGGAGTAAGTCCTCGCATAGAAGTGGGGTCTTGTGTAGAGACAGCCGTAGTAGTTTGCAACCTTAAGACCCTTAAGAGGCTTTTTCGTCCTCTCTCTGACCTTCTCAGGACCGGCTTCATGATAGAACCACTCAAGGATGTGGTAGGTGTGAGGTATATCGGAGAGAGGGTCAACACCGCCCTCTTTCAGGAGGGAGTTTATCCTCTCAAAGACGTTCTTGTCGGTCTCAAGGAAGTACTCAGCCCTCTGAAGGGAGAAGGAGCATCCGTTACAGGGTGCTACTATTACGCTGTGTCCCTGCCTCTTTGCGAGGGACATGTTCCTTGCATTCAGGAGCATCGTACCCCAGAAGGTAACGTTCTTTGTCTCCATAGCTCCGCAGCAGTTGTAGTCCTCAAGGTAGTCAAGCTCAAGACCGAGCTCCTTGGCGACTATCCTCGTTGATACATCGTAAGCCCTTGCTGCCCCTTCAAGGGAGCAACCGGGGTAGTATGCGACTCTCTTTCCTATACCGCCCATGGGCGGTTTTCTAACCTGTGCTACAGCCATCTCATCACCTCCTTAGCTTAGTGGGTATAGACTCCCTCTTCCTCCATAACCTTCCTGAGGACCTGCTTGAACTTGTTCCAGTTCTTGGTCCTCGGGTGGAAGAGCATGTGCTTTGCGTTGAGAATAAGGAAGCCTATGTTCATGTTCTTCAGAGGCTTTGCGGCAAGCTCCTTCAACCATTCGGGGACACCGCCTATGAAGGGTATGGGCTTCTTTAGTATGGGGTCCTTGACAACCTGATAGCCCTGCTTCTCTACCCAGCCAAAGAGTAGCTCTCCGTCCTCTATCCTTCCGTACTCGTAAACGCTGTCAAGGAAGAACTTGTCAAACTTCTTAGAGGGGTACTCCTCTATTATTCCCCTCTTAGCCATCACCCTCAGGATTGCCTTGAGGACCTCCTCCACGAGCACACCTTTGGGGCATCTGTGGGTGCACTTGTGGCAGGATACACACCTCCACATCACGTCTGCACGCTTCTGGAGCTCGTCAATTAGCCCGAGCCTTGCGAGATAGATGAAGTGCCTGGGGTTGTACCTCTCGTCCCAGTAGTTGTGGACGGGGCAGGAGGCTGTGCAGTAGGAACATTGATAGCAGTTCACTATGGTCTTTCCCTCAGGCTGGGCTATGACCTCATCGTAGAACTCAAGGTCGTAGTCGTTGACCACACGGGGGAGTATTATGAGGTTCCAGTCCCCCGAAACGTCAACACCGTCTATAACAAGCCTGTCCTTCCTCAGGACCCTTTCCGGGTCAACGAGACTTCTCTCGTGGATAGCCATCTCTGCACCTCCTAAGTAAATTCAACAGGGGCGTTGACCCCGAGGAGCCTCTTCGCCATCACACCAGCGGGTGGGAAGAAGCCCTTTGCACTGTGCATAGTTGATAAGGTCATGTAATCAACGTAGGTTGCGTATATCATGGCTAGGAATATGTCCACGAACAGGTATCCCTTTACCTTTATGCCGAACTCCTGGAGCTTCTCCGCTATCTGTTCGTAAACCTGCTTGAACTGTTCGTAGGTCTCACCGTACATGCGTCTGCCTCTTCCCCCTGTGGGTGGCTCCTCCTTGAGGAAAACTATGGCTCCAGTTTCGCTCTCTGGATCCCATATCCAGCTGGTCCAGAGGATGTACTTGTCCGGAAAGGTGAAGTGGAGGAGCTCGGCAGCTATATCCCTTGCAGACTTTCTATCCACGCCCCTTATCTGCTTCGCAAACTCCTCAACCTTTTCTTCCCAGCTCCTCTCTTCGGCTTTCTTCTTCCTGAATATTCCGCCCTTCTCGTCTCCGTAAAGAAGGTCGCTTATAGCCTTCTTGAGTCTGTCCAAGCCCGTTTCTTCTATGATCTTTTTCTTCTTCCTTCGGGCTGCGAATATCTTGTCAAATACCTGCTCAAGCTCCTCCTCTTTCAGGGAAGGCAGCCTCTCCTTGGCGAGGGTATTCCTGAAGAACTCTGCCTTTTCCACGAGCTCCTGATAGAACTCTTGGGCGAAGTCTTCTCCCTCACCAAGGATCTTTATCAGGTAGTCCCTTATGAGGGCGTCGTCTAACGTGACAGCCTTAAAGCCGCCTTCCTTCTTCTCTTCACTCATATTACGCTGACACCTTTGCTCCTATAAACGTTGCAGCTTCTGCTCCGGCAGCCTCACCCTCGGAGAGGGAGGACTCTATATCAATTGGTCCCTTACAGGCGCCGGCTATAAATACTCCGGCTTTGTTGGAGATTATGTTTGAACCAGCATCCTCTGCCGGGAGGAGAAACTGGCTATCAGGGTCCTGAGCAAGACCGAGTATCTTGGCAACCTTCTTCGTTCCCTCGGAGGGCTCCATCCCCAGAACGAGAACCACGAGGTCCATCGGTATCTCCGCAGGTCTCTGGACTATGGTGTCCTCGTGCTTCACCCTGAGCCTTCCATCGGTTGGGCTGTAGGTTATCTCCGCTATCCTACCCCTGACGTATCTGACACCGTACTTCTCCTGAGGAGCCCAGTAGAAGGGATACTCCCAGGTTCCGTAGGTCCTCACGTCCATGTAGTAGCAGAAGACATCAACATCCGGATACTTCTCCCTTATCTCGGATCCCTGAAGACCCGAGAGGGCGCATCCGTACCTACAGCAGTGGACGTTCGTGACACCGAGCTGCCTGTCCCTTGAACCCACACAGAACACGAAGGCGACCCTCTTGGGCATCTGCCCGTTGGAAGGTCTGTATAGCTTCCCTTCCCTTGAGAACATCTGTTCAAGCTCAAGGTTGGTTATGACGTCGGGGTATATGCCGTATCCGAGCTCACCCTTTCTCTTGGCATCAAAGTGCTGGAATCCGGTTGCCACGACTATTGCGGCTACCTCATGCTCCTCTCCGTTGGAGAGCTTCACCTTGAAGTTGGGCGCCTCACCCTCACAGGCTTCCAGCTCAACACCGAGCTTGACATCAACGTTTGGATTGTTCTGGACCTCTTCAATGAAGGGTCCTATGACCTGCTGAGGGGTCATCTTTCTGGGTATGAGGGTGTGGTAGTCCTCAAGAACGGGTCTTCCTCCTAGCTTCTGCTCCTTCTCAATGAGGATCGTGGGAATTCCGAGCTTTCCGAGGGTCCTTGCCGCTGCAAGACCCGCTGGACCTCCTCCTACCACCAGAACGCTCTTAGCCATCTCCAACCTCCTTAATCAGATGTAGTGGAAAAAGGGGGCCTGCGCCCCCTTTACTATCAAGCTCAGGACTTGAACAGAGGCATGTCCGCAGTAGCAGACCTCTTCCTCTTGAACCCGTCGGAAGTTCTGCTGTAAGGCTCGTAGAGGTCGTACTCCTTGAAGAACTCCATCAGCTCGTCGTACTTACCTTCCTTCTCAAGCTCAGCTATGTGCTTGACCGTGTCTTCCCACTCCTTCCTGAGCTCCTTCCAGTTGGTTATACCCATCTTCTCAAGGAGGGGCTCGTAGTTGGAGCAGTTCCAGTAGAGCTGGACTATCTTGAAGGGGTGGGCTCCGCAGGCGAGGGCTGCGAACATGACATCCGACATGACCGCTACCGGGTGATACATTCCGTGAGCCTTACCTATCCACTGGTTCTTCTCAAAGGTTGTTGTGCATCCCGTGTCGTGGGTAACTATGAGGTCTGCCTTTATCTCCTCTGCTATAACCTTCAGCTTCCTCTGTATGGCGAAGGACCTCGTGAACTCCCTCTCTGTGAGTATGTGCCTGAAACCGAAACCACAGCAGTCGTACCAGGTTGAGTAGTCAACGACCTGAGCACCGAGGGCTTTTACAACGGCGGTTGAGGCTGCAGGTCTCTGTCCGTTGTAAACTTCGGCATCGTAGGGGTAGTCGTCAGCCATCATCTTCCAAGTGTGGCAGGCGTTGTGGATCGCTACCCTTACGTTGGATACATCTATACCCTTTGGCTTACCTTCCTTCTCGTAGAGCTCGGCTATCTTGTGCCTTACCGCGTGGACCCACTCGGAGTAGTGAACGACCTCTTGGGGTATAACTATCCTTCCGTCCTCGGTGAGCCTTCCGAGCTTCTTGAGGATGGGCTTTACGGCGTCTCTGAGCTCCTTGTTAAAGATGAGCTGCTCCCTCGTCTCCTTGTAAGAGCCGAAAGAAGTTCCACAGTGGATGAGCGGGTAGTAGCCCGTCTTCCAAGCCTGGTGCATGTTCCTGAGCCAGACAGCTGCGAGAGCGACGGGGTTTGAAGTTCCAGAACCGTGGTAGTTCCAAGCTGTGCAGGATGTCTGGTGAGGCTCGTTCAGGTAGTCGTACCCGAACTTGTTCATGAACCAGAATATTGAGGCTGGATATCCGGGTATGTTACCGCACTGACCGCAGGACTTGTGGTGCCAGAGCTTTGCGGTAGGAACGGTCTTTATCCTTCCCGTCCTCGTGAAGACCTCAACGGGCTTGTTCTCCTCGGTTATCCTGTAGACGAGGATCTCGCCCTTCTCTTCAAGCTCGTGCATCTCCTCAAAGAGATGGTCATAGTGCGAGTGTTTGTTAAGTATTGGAAAGGGTTCAGGGTCCGCATATCTCAAGTAAGGACTCTTCCCATGTCCCATAACTACACCTCCTACGGTTTTTTTGGGGTTTCAGCCCCTTTCATTAACATAATTACTCCTCTTCCTCCTCTTCCATGAGCTCTTCCCACCTCTCCTCGTTTTCCTCAACAATGTCCATTATGACGTTGTAGAGGTTGGGGTCGAGCTTCTCCAGCATTTCAAATATGCCGGTCTCTCTCCATATCGTGTACATCTCTATTGCGGTCTCAAGGGAGACCTCCCATGCGGTCTTGACGGACTTTCCGACGTCAAAGGGAATAGCCATCCTCTTAGCCCTGACGTTCTCCATGTTGTCCTGCATCTTGGGTCCCCAGTCGGGGAAGAAGTCCGGCTGAAGCATGTCCGCCGAGAGCTGGTTACCAGTCGTCATGACCTTGAGAAGAACCCTTCCGTAAGGCTTAAGGAGGTCCTTGGTTGCCTCAAAGGCGTTTCTCACGGCAACCTCTCTCATTATGATCACGAGTCCGCCGGGGTTGTTCACGAAGGGACACCTTATCCAGCAGGTAAAACACTGGGAACATGCCCAGATGTACTCGTGCATCATGTCGTAGATGACTTCCACGTCCTCTTCCAGGAACCTCTGAACTATCTCCCTCGGAGAGTAGTCAAAGAATCTATTGGAAGGGCAGGATGCCGTGCAGACTCCGCAGTTCAGGCAACCGAAGAGGAACTCCTTAAACCTGAAGTCGGACTTGACCTCCTCGTAAACCCTAACCTTCTCTTCCCAAGGAACCTCCTTGGTCTTCTCAGATATGGGAATGTTGTATCCGTAAGGATGTCCTTCCATCTCCAATACCTCCTTAACTAAGTGTGCTCACATACTAAGTTAGTTTCTTTTCTTCGGGAGGACAAAAAAATTTCGTTATAGCTATATAAAAATATGCTTATAATCATATTTTTGGGGGAGGGGGAATGCTCCCCCTTCGTTGTCTTACAAGGATATGACAGCATACTCACCGCTCATGAGCTTGTCTAAGAAGGCTGCCCCACCGATTATACCGTCGCAGAGCTCTTCGTTCACGTCTTCCTTCTTATAAACATCGGTGAGGTCAAGGGAGGGAACACAGAGGTATATCTTCACCCCAGCTTCCTTCGCCATGACTATGAAGTCGTAAACAGTCTGCTCAACACCGGGTCTGACCTTTACCTTCTTGGCGTTGTCCTTCATCAGAAGGAAGCCCGCCTCTGAGGTTATAACCATCTCAACCTCATAGTCCATCGTTGTTGCTGCGGTGGCTAAGAAGAAGGGTGCTCCCGCCTGTGGGTTTATAAGCTCTCCGGTTGTGGGTTCAGCCCTCTCAAAGAAGGGAACGGTGAGGATGTAGAAAAGGAGCTTCTCAAACTCTTCTGCCGCCATCAGACTCCTCCTAAAGTTTTTTAGACAAAGATGATCATAGGCTTGTCTGCCTCAAGGACGTAGTTTATGAACGTAGCAGCTCCTCCCGGAGGCTCAAGACCATCAATCAGGTCCTCGTACTTGTAGCCGAAGAGCTCCATCGTCATCTGACAGGGTATTAGCTTGACGTCCGCTTCCTTGCACAGCTCAATTAGCTCCTCAACGCTGGCGACACCGTGGTCCTTCATCGTCTTCTTCATCATAGCCGTCATGAAGTCGGTCATGCCGGGTATGATACCCATTATCTGGGGAGGACCCGGGAATATAGCCTCCATAAGACCGGCGAGCTGGCCCGCTATGGGCGTCTTCTTAACGGAAGGGGGAAAAGCCATCGGCATTCCGGGGTTGCCGATAGGAGCTATCTTGAGCTGTTTCATCTTCTCCCTGTGGATTATGTTCAGTCCGTAAAAGGTGAAGAATATGGCGGTCTCAACCCCGAGGGAAGCCGCCGTTGAGGCGAGGATAAGAGGAGGGTAAGCCCAGTCCAGTGTTCCTTTTGTAGCTATTATTGCCAGTCTTTCTGTAGCCATGGCTACCCTCCTATATCACTTCTTCCTGATGTAGAAGATGTACTTACCTCCTTCTTCCACGGTTTCAACGAGTTCATGCCCTGTCCTTTGGCAGAAGGCTGGAATATCAGCCTTTGAGCCTGGGTCCGTGGATATGACCTCAAGGATCTGTCCACTCTGGAGCTCCTCCAGAGCCTTCTTGGTCTTCAGAACTGGTAGGGGACAGTTGAGCCCCGAAGTATCAAGGGTCTTATCAGCGGTAACGCTTGCCATACTTCACACCTCCTTTCAGGTTTAGGTGGATATCCCTTAATTAGATTATCACCATATTTTTATAAAGTGACTATTACTTTTTATTAATAGGTAGATAAACCCCATTTATAATTGCCTGGGGCTACCTGGAGTATAAGTTTAATACGATGGACAGGAAGGAGGAGATACTGAGGCTTGTTGAGGAGGGCTTTAACACAGCCAAGGAGCTCTCCAGGTACTTCAACGTCTCCCTGATGACCATATACAGGGATCTCAAGGAGCTTGAGGAGGAGGGAAGGATAGTTCGCAGGCACGGCTTTATTGAGCTCAAGAAGGAGGAGGAGCCCCAGGGCAACGTCTGTGCTGTATGCGGTAAGGAGGTGGAGCTTAGGCTCGCCTTTATATACATACTGAAGGGAGGGAAGAAGGTACACACCTGCTGTGCCCACTGCGGGCTCATAGCCTTCAAGACCGTGGGCAGGGATAAGGTTGAGATGGCGATAGCGAGGGACTTCATAACCTGCAATCCCATAAACGCCTTCATGGGTAGCTTCGTTGTCGGGAGCTCTGTCGCACCCTGTTGCACTCCCTCAGCCTTTGTCTTCGCGAGCCCTGAAGATGCCCAGAAGTTTGCAAAAGGCTTTGGGGGAGAGGTTGCCCAGTTCGGGGAAGCTGTGAAGAAGATGGAAGAGCTAATGAAATCGGGGCAAAGGGTCGATATATCCCTTTAGGAGGTAAGGATGGCTTTGGACTACCAGCCCCTCTTCATACTGGCGAGCGGTATGCTCCTCCAGGAGAGGAAGCTCTCTACAGTGACCAACAACCTTGCCAATGCGGACACTCCCTCCTTTAAGAAGGACTTCCTTCAGGTTGCGAGCTGGTACACCGATATGGGAACCAGGGTGCCCGACACCTCCCCAGAGAACCCAACGAACAACTTCATCTATCCGATGGTATCGGGTGTGTTCACGGACCTGTCTCAGGGACCCTTAAGGGAGACGGGTAACAGCCTTGACCTCGCTATAGAGGGTGAAGGTTTCTTTGCTGTAAGGACACCCGAGGGCGTGATGTTCACGAGAAAGGGGAACTTTAGGCTTGACTCTGAGGGATATCTCGTGACAGAGGAGGGCTACAGGGTCCTTGACAGTCAGAACAGGGATATAAGAATTGAGGGAAACAGAGTTGAGTTTGACCCACAGGGGAACCTGTATGTTGATGGGGAGCGATCGGTGAGCCTTGGTGTGTGGAGCCTTCCCGATGCCCAGAAGGTGGGTGAGGACTTCTTCAGGGGAACTCCCCAGAGGGCTCAGAACTTCAACCTCAGGCAGGGCTTTTTGGAACTCTCCAACGTGAACCCTATCCTTGAGATGGTCAGGTTGATAGAGACCTCCCGGGCACATGAGACCTACGCCAGGCTCATTCAGGCTGTTGACGAGGTTCAAGGCAGGCTAAACAGTATCACCCGTTAGAAGAGACTTCCCTGTGTCCTCGTTTTAACGACCTTCTCAATGTCTTTGAGTATGCTCTTCATCTCAAGCTCAGTGAGCCTCTTCCTGAGCCTCTCCATGTCCGGCTCTCTCAGCCTCAGCTCGGACTCTTCAACCTCAAGCCCGTCGTCCATTATAGGCTTAACTAAGTAATAGGAGAGCTCAAGCTCTTCCTTTTTTGCCTCTGGGAACATTCTTTTAAACTCCTCCCATCTCTCAAGTATCCCTTCAACCCCGCCAAACTTCTCTATGAGCTTTACCGCTGTTTTGGGACCGACTCCTTTAACGCCCTGTATGTTGTCTATCTTGTCGCCCACGAGGGCGAGGTAGTCCGCAAGCTTTTCGGGAAGAACACCAAACTTCTCCCTTACCCTTTCTCGGGTGAAGACCTCCCAGTTCATAGGGTTTATCACGAGGACGTTGTCACTCACGAGCTGGAGCATGTCCTTGTCTGGCGTGTAGATCTTCACCCTGTATCCCTTCTTCGCAAACTTTTTAGCAAGTATCGCTATGAGGTCGTCCGCCTCGTACCCCTCCTTCTCAAGTATGGGAACTCCCATGAGATTCAGGAGCTCCTTTATTACAGGTATCTGGAGCTTGAGAGGGTCGGGTGTGGGCGGTCTGCCAGCCTTGTACTCCTTGTAAGACTTCTCCCTTATTGAAGGGGACGGATGGTCAAAGACCACAACGAGGTACTCCGGTCTCTCGGACTTTATTATGGAAAGGAGCGCCCGGAGGAAGCCATAGATAGCTCCCGTGGGAAAGCCCTCCTTTGTCTTGAGGGGAGGGAGGGCGAAGTAGCTCCTGTAGATGAAGGAGGAAGCGTCAAGTATGTGGAGTGTCTTCATACCGAAATATTATAATTTTCTGACAGAATGGTAAAGAAAGCCATACTCATTTTTTTAGCCCTGCTGATTGGAACCACCACCCTTTTGGAGGAGGCTCAGGTTGAAGGGCTGACTGGAATTGATAAGGAGAAGGTGCTTACCCTTGAGGTTCTCCTCTTGGCAATGTACCTCTTCGTGTCCGAGCTCCTCAGGGTTGACCTAGTAGGTCTGCTCATGATGGTCCTGCTTCCCCTAATAGGTCTAGTCTCCCCAGAAAAGGCTATTGGTGGTCTGAGCAGCAACGCTGTGGTCTCAATAATAGCCGTAATAATCATAGGCGCCGGGCTTGATAGAACGGGTGTTATGAACGTGTTAGCCAACTACATAATAAAGCTCGCTGGAAAGTCAAAGACGAGGATAATAGCCCTGGTCTCAGGAAGCGTAGCTTTTATCTCCGGCTTCATGCAGAACATAGGGGCTGCAGCCCTCTTCCTCCCCGCGGTGGTGAGGATATCAAAGAGGCTCAGGATACCTGTCTCCCATCTTTTGATGCCAATGGGCTTTTGCGCGATACTCGGGGGAACCCTCACCCTCGTTGGTTCAAGCCCCCTCATACTCCTCAACGACCTCTTGGCTATGTACGAACTGCCTTCCTTCGGTCTCTTCTCCGTCACGCCGATAGGCGTCTCTCTGGTAATAGCAGGTATAGCTTACTTCATCCTATTTGGAAGGTTTATCCTTCCCAAGGTCAGTGCCTCTGAGGATGAGGGGAAGTTCCTCCCCTCAGAGCTTTCCCAAACTTACGAGAGGATATGCGGTCTTTATGAGCTTCACGTCCCGGTAAACTTCACAAGGAGAACTATTCAGGAGATAGATGCGAGGAAGAAGTATCAGGTCACGATAGTTGCCGTTTATCACAGGAGGACGAGACACAAGAACTTCGCCCCCCACAGGGAGGAGACCGTTGAACCTTCGGACGACATAGCGGTGATAGGGTGCCCGGATACAGTGGAGAGGTTCGCCAAGGAGATGGGGCTCATCCTAAAGGAGGAGCTTGAGGAGTTCGCTGACGACCTGTCCCGCGTGAACGCCGGCATGGTTGAGGGTGTGATAACGATGAGGTCTGAGCTCGTGGGCAGGTCTCTCAACGAGGTTCAGTTCAGAAGGAGGTACGAGGTAAACCCCGTTGCCCTGGTCCGTGGAGGGGAGGTCATATACGCTGGCTTCTCCGACACCAAGCTCGCTCCCGGAGATACCCTGCTGCTCTTCGGCAGGTGGGATAAGTTCCTGGAGCTAAAGAGGAGAAACGTCTTCGCCTTCTCAACGGAGATAAAGGGAGAGGTTTTGAGACCCGAGAAGGCTAAGCTCGCCCTTTTCTGGTTCGCGGTAGCCCTCGCTCTGATACTTGTCTTCAAGGTGAAGCTCTCAATAGCTCTGCTTACAGGCGCTCTGGGTATGGTGATAACTAAGGTCCTCAGCGTTGATGAGGCGTACCAGTCCGTTGACTGGATGACGGTGTTCCTCCTTGCGGGTCTGCTACCCTTGGGACTCGCCTTTCAGGAGACGGAAACGGCGGAGTTCGTGGCACGTTCTATCTTGGCTCAGACAGGGGAGCTCTCTCCCTTCCTCTTTTACCTTCTCATCGCCCTCATGACCTCCTTCTTCACCCTCGTTGTGTCCAACGTAGGGGCAACCGTTCTGCTCGTCCCCCTCTCCATAGATATGGCTCTTGAGACAGGTGCGGACCCAAGGCTCGCCGCCCTCGTGGTAGGCGTTTCAGCCTCAAACACCTTTGTAATCCCTACCCATCAGGTCAACGCCCTGATAATGAGACCGGGAGGTTACAGAACCGCTGATTACATAAAGGCAGGTATGGGGATGACTCTCCTGTTCATAATCGTCCTCATGGCTGCCCTATACCTTTTCTACTAGTCCTATTATCTCCTCAGCCTTGTTCTTGATCTCCTCAATAAGCCTCTGGATTCCCCACCTTCTGTGGGCGGAGACAACCACAGACTTACCTTCAACGAAGGCTCCGTGGGGTAGGTGCTGAGCCTCCTCTTCGCTATCAACTATCCTGTCAGCTTTGTTTAAGACGTATATCACGGGCTTCTCATCCGCCGATAGCTCCTTGAGAACCTCCCTGACGGTGTGGATGTAGTCAAGCCACCTGTCGTCTGATATGTCAACGACGTGGAGTATGAGGTCTGCCTCCGTTACCTCTTCAAGGGTGGCTTTGAAGGACTCTATCAGTTCGGGGGGTATCTTCTTTATAAAACCTACAGTATCCGTCAGAAGGAGCTTGAGTCCAGGAGATAGGGTCCTTGAGGAGGTCTTGGTGTCAAGGGTTGCGAAGAGCATATCCGCGGTAAAGGTGTCCCTGCCTGTGAGAGCCTTCAGGAGGGTTGACTTCCCGGCGTTCGTGTAGCCTACGAGGGCTGCCTTTAGAACAGCCTCCGCCGAGTGGTCCCTGTCCCTGCGCTTCCTCTGGTGCCTCCTCATCCTCTTGACTTCCTCAAGCTCCGTTTTTATCTGATGGATCCTCTTTTTTATCAGCCTTCTCCTCAGCTCCGCCTCCTGCTCACCAGGTCCTCTCGTTCCCACACCACCACCGAGCCTGGACATGAGGCGTCCTTTTCCGTACAGCCTGGGCAGTTCGTGGGTAAGCCTTGCCAGCTCAACCTGGAGCTTTGCCTCCTTGCTCTTTGCCCTCCTTGAGAATATCTCTATGACGAGGTCTGTTCTGTCAAGAACCGTCTTCCCAACGACCTTCTCAAGATTCTTCACCTGAGAGGGTGTAAGGGAGTCATCAAAGACAACCACATCCGCACCAGTGCCTTGTGCAACCTCACTCAGCTGCTTTGCCTTGCCAGCCCCTATGAAGTACCTCGTATCGGGACTGCTCCTGTTCTGGAGGACGTAACCTATGCTCACTCCCCCTACAGCTTCCACGAGCCCCCTGAGTTCCCTCAGCGATTCCCTCGCCTCTTCTCTCGTTATCTCTTTATTCCAAATGCCGACGAGGATAGCCTTCATTTACCCTCCACTATGGTGCTCACCGCGTGCTTGTATATGAGGTTGGGCTGACCGTCCACGTCAAGCAGTATGGTGTACCTGTCGTGGTCAAGGACCTTACCCGTTATCCTGTTGCCCCGGGTAAGGTACACGGTTATCACAGCCTCCTTAGCCTTAAAGCTGTTGAGAAGCTCATCCTGTATGCTCTCTTCCTTCTCCATAGGAAACATTCCGTTACCTCCTATTAAAAATATACGGAGAAGAGCCCTTCTGTTGCAAGAGATATAACCTAACTTTAAATTATTCCTATGCTCAAGGACACATGGCAGGAGATAGGGAGGCTGGAGAGCATATTCCTTGAGATAGTTGAAGACCCCACGAAGAAGGAAGTCCTCCTCTACCCCATATGCTACTGTCAGCTTGTCAGGAAGGAAAACAGCTTTGAGGTTGAACTTCCAAAGCTTATATCCTGTGCCAACAAGACCTTCCACACCTTCAAGGGAAAATGGCAGGACATACTCCTTGAGCTCAACCTCTTTCAGTTCATAACCCCAAGGGGTGATGTCTTCTACGGCAAAGACATACTGAGGGTTCCCTCTCCCGAGGGTTTCAGGGTTAGCTTCCTTCCCGAGTACAGGGAGGTCTTCTACGAGGTCTATTCCAAGTTCCTGAGGTACTGGACGGTTCTGAGCAAGATATCAAGCTACTCAAGGAGGAACACACCGTCAGAGGCTGTCTATCTTGCCTCTCTGATATTCAACGAGGAGCTCTACGGAGAGGCTTTCCACTACGCGAGCTTCCAAGCGCTCAGATTTCCCAGAGAGGCACCCTTCTTCAAGGCTGTTGGCGAGATAGCGGAGTTTTATATCAAGCTCAGTGAGAGGAAGGAGTTTGACACCCAGCACCTTGAGAGGGCTCTGGAGCTTATAAAGAACTTGGGAAGCACCTACTACAGCGTAAACCTTGACAAGCTCAGGAAGGACATAGATACCCTTCTCAAGGACATAAACAGGGGAAGGGGCTACTTCATACTCAAGATAAGCTTTACACTTGTCTCAGGTCATGGAAAGGGCTTCCTAAAGAGGTTAATATCAAGGCTGATCTCAAAGCTGAAGGATATTGGAGGAAGGCGATGGATTTTAATGAACTCAGGAACGGTCTGCTCCTCTTTCACAGGAACTTACTGGAGAAGGCAGAGCGGGCTACCGACCCACGCTTGAAGGAGGCTTACAAAGAGGCGGCAAGGCATCTTAAGGACGTTGCCTCTTCCCTGTACAAGTTTGATGAGACCATGAAGAAGATAAAGGAGCTTGAGAAGCAGGGCACACCTCACAACTGAGTATGAATGCTGACCGCAAAGAAGGCTAGCCTTCTTCTCACCTACCTCGTCTCCGTTGGCTGCTTCTTTGCCCTTTACGGCATAGCCGACGATGCCTACTTCTTCTTCCTCGCCCTTATATTTACCCTTGGAATTCTGAACGAGTGGAGGTTCCATGTTTACCTCCCCCGCTGGCTCCTCAACGCCGGAGGCGTCTTTATATCGCTCGTATTTCTATTGGAGCTCAGCTTTGAGAACGTTGTCAAGCCTTTTGCGAACATGCTCCTTCTACTCTTAGCCATCAAATCCGTTGAGGAAAAGAAGCCGAGGGATCTATATCAGATGCTCCTCCTTAGCCTTTTCGGAATAGCGGTCTCAACCACCTTCAGGCTTGACCTTACATTTTTGCTCTTCTTCATATACGAGCTCTTTCTGGGCAGCGTAGCCTTCCTGTTTACCAATGCCTACGCTAACATGGGTGATAGACCCCTTCCCTCCGAGTTTTTGAGAAAGTATCTGAGGTTCTCCCTCCTCTTCCCTCTTCTGATAGCCATATCAACGATTCCCTTCTTCCTGATACTTCCGAGGACCCAGACACCCCTCTTTGACCTCTTTGCCAAGAAGGAGAAGGGTCTTGTGAGCGGGATAGCGGATGAGGTTGAGCTGGGTAAGGTGGGAGAGGTACAGGAAGACAACACCGTTGCCTTCAGGGTTTACGGCAAGCTCCCTCCCGATCCCTACTGGAGGGTCTCTGTCTTTGACACCCTTGTCAACACGAGGTGGATAAAGACCCTCAGAGAGGAGGATGCTTATAAAGGTAAAGGCTCGGGCACCTTCAGGTACAGGATTATACTTGAGCCCACCTACGATACCTTCCTACCCCTTATGGATTACCCCCTTAGGGTTTTGAAGCTTGAGGGCTTGAGAATGGCAAGGGTAAAAAGATTTAAGGGAGGATACTACGAGAGCTCTCAGCCCATAAACCGACCCGTTCGCCTGGAAGCAATCTCCTCCTTAGACCCTCCCGTTGACCCTCCCGAACCCGTTTACCTCAATGTTCCCGAGGATGTGCCCCAGAGCATCAGGACCTTAGCCCGGAAGCTCTCGGAGGGAAAGGGGAATGATGAGGAGAGGCTTGAAGCTGTCAGGTCCTTCTTTCGTGAGGGCTTTTCCTACTCTCTGAGGCTCTCAAAACCAGAGGGCGACCCGATAGAGTTCTTCCTCTTCAAGTCAAGGAAGGGGAACTGTGAGTTCTTTGCCTCCTCAACCGCCCTCCTCCTGAGGCTCATGGGTATTCCCGCCCGGGTGGTTGGTGGCTTCAAGGGCTATCTAAAGAACGATTACGGGGATTACTACATAGTCACAAACTCAATGGCACACGTGTGGGTTGAAGCCTACGTAAAGGGGAGGTGGGTCAGGGTGGATACAACACCTCCCTACATGTCGCCGGCGGTCAGGAACATCTCCAGGCTGAGTCTGATAAGGGACGCCCTCATATCCTTCTGGTACGAAAACGTGGTGGACTTCTCCGCCCAGAAGCAGCTCTCCCTCTTCAGGGAGCTCTACAGGGGTGTTAGGTCACTGTCTGCGGAAGATATAAGGAGGGCATTCCTTAAGGCTTCATACGTCATCGGGGCTTTAGCCCTCCTTTACGCACTTGCATTCCTTTACAGAAGGCTGAGGAAGACGCCCGAGAACCTTTACAGCTCCCTTATCTCCAAGCTTAGCAGGTATGAGGGGACGGACCTGAGGAAGATGATGCCCGAGGAGGTTCTCAGACTGACGGCAGGAAAGCCCTACCATAAGGAGGCGAGCTTCATAGTTGAGCTCTACCTCAGATACAGGTTCTCACCTTACGGGGTTAGCGAGAAGGAGCTCAGAGAAGCTTACAGACTGTTGAGAAAGATTTAATTCTTGCTTATATTCTAATTATGTTAAAATTTCTCCCGAGGGTGAGAGGATGAATACAACCGTTGTCAACGAAGAGAAGCTGGAGGAGCTTGCGGAGTTCTTTAAAGCCCTTTCCCATCCGGTCAGGCTGAAGATAATATCCATACTGATTGAGGGGAAGCAGTGCGTGAAGAACCTCGGTGAGCTTCTGAACATGTCCCAGCCGAGCGTGTCCCAGCACCTATCCATACTCAGGAGCAGGGGGATAGTTGGTTGGAAGCGTGAAGGCTCAATAATCTGCTACTTCATCAAGGATGAGAGAATTCTGAAACTTTACGATATGCTTATCAAGGAGGAGTTGTAATGGCGGAGAATGTGATAACTCTGACGGAAAGCAACTGGAATGAAGAGGTTGTTAACTCCGATAAACCCGTGCTCGTGGACTTCTGGGCTCCCTGGTGCGGTCCCTGCAGGATAATAGCTCCCATAATAGAGGAGCTGGCAGAAGAGTTTGAGGGGAAGATAAAGGTGGGAAAGCTCAACACCGACGAGAACCCGAACATAGCCATGCAGTACGGGATAAGGGCTATACCTACCGTGATACTCTTCAAGAACGGAGAGGTCGTTGATACGAGGATAGGCGTTCAGCCCAAAGAGGCTTTAAAGCAGATGGTAATGGCTCACGTCTGAAATTTAACACTTAATTTTTTTCTCTTGGGGAGGATATTTATATATAGCTATGAGGGCGGAATCAGCGTGGGATACTCTGGTTGAAGCTTCACGTTATATGTTCCAAGGACCTTCCGCTAAGGAGATACTCCTCTTCTTCATAGTCCTTGCAGCCACGCTGACCGTCATATCCATACCCTACATCTGGGGAAAGATATCCCGTGCCCGGGAGCTAGAGAGGGCGTTCTTTATGAGGGGTAAGTCCCTTGGGCTTACCGATGAGGAGATAAGATTGCTCTGGAGATACGCCAAGGATTTTCCCTACGACCCCCAGATGGTTTACGAGAATAAGCCCCTCTTTGAGAGGGTGGTTTCAAGGATAATAAGGGACAACATAGAGGGGGTTAGGCTCATACCCTCAATAAGGGCAAAGCTTCGCTTTGACACCATCCCCTGGTTCATACCGATAACGAGCACGAGGGACATAGACCTATACCAGACGGGGAAGCTCGTTGTTGATGGCGTTTATATTGATGCGGCGGTATGGGACAAAACGGAGACCGAGCTCCACATAGTGGTGCTCCAGGCGCTTCCCAGACCTGTCAGGATAGGGGAGAAGGTGAAGTTCCACTTCATAAGGGAGAACGAAGGAAGGTACAGCTTTGACTCCGTAGTTAAGGACAAGTACACGGAGGGGGACAGGCTTGTTCTTGTCCTTGAGCATACGGACAACATTCACAGGGTTCAGCTCAGGGAGAGCATACGCTGGAAGGTGAACGTGCCCGTTGAGTTCGCCGTGGTTGATGACATAACCGAGGAGGCAACAGAGGGTGCAGAGTTTATAAGCGGAAAGATAGACGATATAAGCACGAAGGGGGTCAGGATATGCACCGAAGCCCTCATAAAGCCCCAGGAGGGGAAGTACGTGATAATGAACTTCTCCATAGGAGAACACAGGTTTGAGAACATGCTCGGGCAGATAGTCAACGTTCGTCATATGCAGACCCAGGTCTGCATGGGAATAAAGTTCCTTAAGGTCTCCCGACAGGAGGAGAAGGTTATAGACAGGTTCATATTAGAAGAACAGAGGAGACTGATCAAGACCTTCAAGATAGGTGAGAGTGAGTGAGCAGGGTTGTAATAATTGGACGTCCCAATGTGGGAAAGTCTTCCCTCTTCAACAGGATAGTGGGCAGGAGGAAGGCTATAGTTGAAGACATACCGGGCGTTACGAGGGACGTCATTGAGGCAAAGGCGGAGTGGAGGGGAAAGGAGTTCATACTCGTTGATACCGGAGGTCTCGTTCCCGAAAGCCAGGATGAGATACTTGAGAAGGTAAAGGAGACCATAAAGAGGGAGGTGGGCAGGGCTGACGTGATACTCTTCGTCGTCAGCACCAAGGATGGTGTCACCCCTTTGGACAAGGAGATAGCCAAGCTCCTCTATACCTACAAGGAGAAGGTCATCGTTGTGGCAAACAAGACCGATACCGATAGGGACGAGGAGTTAGCCACGGAGTTCTACGAGCTTGGGTACGAAGAGCTCTTTCCCGTGTCCGCAGTTCATAGGAGGGGCGTTGGTGAGCTGCTGGACGAGGTAGTGAGCAGGCTTAAGGAAGAAAAGGCAGACCTGAGCTACGAAGGGGTGAAGATATCCTTTGTGGGGAGACCAAATGTTGGTAAGTCCTCCCTGCTGAACGCCCTCCTTAGGGAGGAGAGGGTTATAGTCTCGCCCATTGCCGGAACAACGAGAGACATAGTTGAGGTCCCCTTTACCTGGGAAGGGGAGAAGTTCGTCCTCATAGACACCGCGGGTGTAAGAAGACCGAGCAACGTTGAGTACGGCGTTGAGTTCTACTCAGTCGGAAGGACCTTAACCGCCATAGACACATCCGATATAGTCTGCCTGATAATTGATGCGAGCGAGGGAGTTACGAGACAGGACAAGAGGCTTGGAGGACTCATAGAACGCAGATACAGGGGATGTGTGATAGTTGCAAACAAGATGGACCTATGCCCTCTCTCCGAGGAAGAGGTAAAGGAGCTGATAAGGAAGGACCTTTTCTTCCTTGACTACGCTCCCATAGTGTTCACGGTAGCCACTGAGGGGAAGGGGGTTGAAGATGTGCTCAAAGCCTCGCTCTTGGTTTACAGAGACTTTTCAGCCCAGCACAAGACCTCCTTCGTGAACAGAGCTGTCCAGGAGATAGTTAAAGGCAAGCCCATCCATCACAAGGGGAAGGAGGTCAAGGTTTACTACGCCTTTCAGGAGGGTACAAAACCACCAACGGTGGTCGTTATAACGAACTACCCTGAAGCTTGGAAGGAGAACTACATCAGGTACTTCCTCAGGAAGTTGAGGGAGAAGCTCGGTATAAGGTTCTCCCCCCTAAAGCTCATAATCAAGGGAAGGGAGTGATCACTGGATAAGGTTCTTGAGCTCCTCCGGTGACCTCGGAAGCCCAACTATGTACCTGCCGTTCATACCTATCACCGTCGGCGTTCCAGAAACACCTATCTCCTGAAGGAGCTTCATGTTCTTCTCAACAGCCTTCTTGCCCTTCTCGCACTGGTTCTTTGTGCTGACGTTCTTGTGGATGTCATCGTAGCCCTTCTTGTCACATACCATCGCTATAGCCTTTGGCTTTGCCTGAGGATGTATCGGAAGGGGGTAGAGGATGACCTTTATCTGAACGTTGTTCTTCTTAGCCCACTCCTTGAGCATTGGAGAGAACCTCTTACAGAAGGGACAATCGGGGTCGGTTATGTAGTAAATGTACTTCTCCCCCTTGCCGTAGGTCATGTTCACCGACTCTTCCAGCTTCTGGAGGACCTCTTTGGGGACCGTCATGTACTTGCTCGCCGTCTTCTGGGTCAGGTTCTCCTTCGTCTCAACGTTGAACATGTTTCCCACTATGTAGTTCTTTCCCTCGGAGTTCGTGTAGAGGACTATAGGTCTGAGACCGACCTTAAGGACGACCTCGCAAAGACCCTCCATTCCCTCCGCTGGCTTCACACTGGCTATGCTGAAGTCCCTGTTGACAAGCTTGCTCAGGTTCTCCTTTACCTTCTTCTCTTCAGGACAGGCTTTCGCCTGTGTTGCCTTGCAGGCCTGCAGTAAGGTGGATGCAGCTATAAAGGTTATGAGCACCTTTTTCATTATCTACCTCCAGTTTCTCTCTTATTTTTGAAGATTCTATTAATATACACCATCGCGTAATAACTCCCCAAGGCAATTATGGAGAGCTCAAGCAAGAGCAAGGGAACGTAGAGGTAGGGGTTCTCTGGCACCCTAACGAGGGTCTTTGCAACCACAAGGAAGTATAGGCTCGCCCCTATGATGAGAAGGACGAAGAGTAGAAGTGTAATGACCAGAAGAGGGTAGATAACGAAGCGCAGGAGCCAGAGAAGAAGCCGGAATCTCAGGAGGAGGCGCCACACTCAGACGGTTCCCTCTTCCCTTATCTCCGACTTCTGGAGTATGTACTCCCGCCTGACTATAGCCCTGTTGAGAGCATCAACGAAGGCGTCAACGCTTGCCTTTATTATGTCCGTATCCACGCCCCTACCCGAAGCCTTCACACCGCCGAGTTCAAGGACGACCCTTGCCTCAGCCTGAGCATCGGTGTTGGGTGTTAGAGCCTTTATTGAGTAGTCAAGGAGCCTCGGCTCAATCCCGAGTGCCTTCTGTATAGCCTTTATCGTAGCATCAACGGGACCGTTCCCCGTTGAGGTAGCTGTCCGCTCCTCACCCTTGAAGTAAATCTTGACGGTTGCGGTGGGCATCAGGTTGTCACCGCTCTGGACCTGAAAGTGCTCAACCTTTACAGGCTCTCCATCCTCAATCTTCATGAACTCCCTGTATATGAGAGCCTCAATGTCCTCCTCGTATATCTCCTTCTTCTTATCCGCCAGGTCCTTGAGCTGTTGGTATATCCTGTCCAGGTCCTCCTCTGTGTACTTTATCCTGTACTCAGCGAGCTTCTGCTTGAGGGCGTGCCTTCCCGAGTGCTTGCCGAGTATTATCCTCCTGCTCGTGGGGAAGCCCACATCCTCCGGGTTCATTATCTCGTAGGTGAGCCTGTGGCTCAGAACCCCATGCTGGTGTATGCCGGACTCGTGGGCAAAGGCGTTGTCTCCAACTATAGCCTTGTTGGGAGGTACGAAGGAACCTGTTATCCTGCAGAGCAGTCTTGAGGTCTTGTAGAGCTCCTTCGTGTCAACACCTGTCCTGAGACCACCGAAGTAATCCTTTCTGACCCTGAGAGCCATTACTATCTCTTCCAAAGCCGCGTTCCCAGCTCTCTCGCCTATACCGTTTATAGTGCACTCAACCTGGCGTGCTCCGTGCTTAACAGCGGTCAGGGAGTTGGCAACCGCAAGACCGAGGTCATCATGGCAGTGAACGCTCAGCACCACCTTGTCTACGTTGGGAACGTTGTTCAGTATGTCGCTTATCAGCTCACCGAACTCCTCAGGAACAGCGTAGCCAACGGTGTCAGGTATGTTTATAACCGTGGCTCCAGACTTTATAGCCTCCTCTATAACCCTGTAGAGGAAATCCCTCTGACTCCTTGTGGCATCTTCACAGGAGAACTCCACATCGTCGGTGAATCTTCTGGCATAGGAAACAGCCTTCCTGACCCTCTCAACGACCTGGTCAGGCTCCATCTTGAGCTTGTACTTCATGTGTATCTCGGAGGTAGCTATGAAGGTATGGATTCTCTTCCTCTCCGCAGGCTCAAGAGCCTGGGCTGCGACCTCTATATCCTTTTCAAGAGCCCTCGCAAGGGAACATATCACGGGACCCTTGACCTCTTTCGCTATCCTGTTTATAGCTTCAAAGTCTCCCTGGGAGGCTATGGCAAAGCCAGCCTCTATAACATCAACACCGAGCCGGGCAAGCTGCATAGCCATCTGGAGCTTTTCCTCTGTTGTCATGGAAAAGCCCGGTGCCTGCTCGCCATCCCTGAGCGTCGTATCAAATATGTAAACTCTGTCTTCCATACCAACCTCCGTAATTGATAATAATTCTCAATTATACACTGTCAACCCATCATCTCCATGACCTTCTTCAGGCTCACCCTCATCCTCTCTATCGCCTTGGCAAGTTTGCCTATCTCGTTCTCCGACTGGTAGGGGATCTGCTCCTCAACGCTTCCCTTGCTTATCTTCTCAGCTTTCTCCCTCAGAGAATCTATGGGCTTGAAGACCCTGAGGTTGAGTATTGTGAGTATAACCCCGGACATGAGGAGAAAGACCCCGCCCACGAGACCTCCGTTTATGAGACCGTCAATACGTGCCTTCTCAAGGACGCTCTCAAAGGGTACGTAAACCATGACCGCTCCGTTGACCTTTCCCACGGGCCAGTTGGGGTCTCTCTTGGGCTTGTATAGGTTTCTGACCGCAACGGGCATATCCTCAACTTTACCGTGGCACCTCAAACAACCTTTCTTGGGTACAACGGCGAAGGCTTTTATGTAGTAGTTCCTTCCGTTGTGGAGAGTTATCCCCTCATACTCCCTCAGGTTCTTTGATCTCAGGTAGGCTATAACCCACATCTCGGTATCGTTGGGCTTGTCCTTGGGGTTCAGGGGATTTATGGCAACCTGTCTGAGCTGCATGTCGGGAATTTCCCTGTTCACGCTCTTGAATATGGAAGCTGTGAAGAAGGAGGAGGACTGAGCCTCAAGTATGAAGTCTTCCTTTGTGCAACCTGCAGCCAGGAGCTCATCAACCTTAGGTCTTAAAACCTTCCTTACATAGTTCCTTGAGGCTTTAACGAAAGCCATCGTTGTGTCTATCCTGCTCCTTGCCGAATCAACAGCCCTGTCTATCGTCTTCTTGTAGATGAAGAGACCCACTCCCACGCCCACGATAAAGCCGGTCACAACGATTAGGAAGGTTATCTCAGCCCTGATGCTCCTGAAAAATCCCCTCATTCTACGACCTCCTGACCCGTTTCAAAAAAGCTTTTCTGTGCTCCTCATAGGGTATCTCTTCTGCAAGCCTCTTTATAAAATCCTCAAGCCTGCTCATCGGCACCGCTTCCTCCGTCCAGCCAAAGCTCTCAAGAACTCTCTTCCAGATTATATTCCCCACAGGTCCTATCTCGTCAACGAAGGCGTCCTTGAGCTCTGCAAGCCTCCCTGGGGGAACGCTGTCAACTACCTGCGTCGCCGGACTCAGGTTGAAGGAGATGGGTCTTGGCTCGGCATCAACGTAAAGGGGGTAGAGGGCAAAGTCTCCAGGAAAATCAACGCCCTCCTGGGGAACGTCCTCCATTCTGAAGAGCTCCTGGAGTATGCCCTTTACCTCGTGCCCCTTGTAGAAGAACTGGTAGTACTTCTTAGCTCTTCCACCATCAAGGTACAGAAGGGCGTTCATCCTCCTCGCAACGGCATCCTCCCTTATGACGTTGAGCTCCTCCCTGCTCGTCACCCTCCCCCCCTTGAGCCTCTCAAGTCTGCCCATCGCAAGCAGGAGCGGAACGAACTCGGAGTCAAGGAGAAATATGCTCACAAGGCTTCCCTTAAGGTTCATACCTATGTAGCTCTGAGCTCTCTCTCCAGCCCTTCCGGGGGCGAACATACCGACGGCTTCGCCGTTGTAGAATACGACCATTCCCACAGGCTCCCTCGGTGTGTGAAAGAGAACGTAGCCGTTGAAGTGACTCCGGTGTGCCAGCTCTACGAAGTGGTTGATGTCAACGTGAAGGGCTGGTGCCGTTGGCTGGAACTCCTCGCCGTAGCCGGCTAAGGCTAAGGGTCCAGCACTCTCAGGGTCAAAGTCCTCCCTGAGACCGTTCATGAGGCTCACTACATCCGTTTCAATTATCTCCACAACCCCTGTCTGGGGAAAGCCGTAAGAGGTGTAGCTCGTTTCCTCTATTCCCTCCTTGGTGATTATGTATATCCTCTGTATCTCCCCTTCGTAGATTGGTATGTAATCCTCACCTTCCCAAGTGGTTATCTTCACAAGTCCCGTGAACTTCCTTCTCCTTAAGTCCTCTATGAGAGCTTCTGCGTTCAGAAGCTCTATGTTCACCTTCTCTTTTATTTCTTGGCGCATGCCTTTTCAAGGAGTATCTTCTTGACTATTGACTGGAAGGTTTCAACGACCCCCTTCCCTTCGGTAGCTACAGCCTCTATGTATTCAGTCCCCCACGGGTTGCAAACCGGTTGGAGCTCATCTACAGGTAGGGCGTCTGGCAGATCCCTCTTGTTGTACTGAACGACAACGGGCAAGGAGTAAAGGTCAAAGCCCTGCTCCTTTAGGACCGCCGCCGTTTCCCTGAGCACCAAGAAGTTTATGTTCTCCCTCTCCTTAGAGCTGTCAACCACGAATACGAGCCCATCAACACCCTTCATTATC
>NZ_JBWONM010000120.1:0-2947 GCF_056450045.1 Hydrogenivirga sp. | reverse complement strand
AAGTCGGGAGCCTTCAACCTCGGCTTCATAAGCCTGCCGGCTATATTCGCCAACATGCCCGCGGGGACATTCTTAGGCTTTCTCTGGTTCTTTCTCCTGTTCTTCGCAGGTCTGACCTCCTCCTTAGCCCTGATGCAGCCCTTGATAGCCTTCTTTGAGGATGAGTTCGGTCTCTCACGCAAACACTCGGTTCTGATAACCGCCGGAATTGTGTTCTTCAGCGCCCACCTGGTCATATTCCTCAATCGCTCCTTGGATGAGATGGACTTCTGGGCTGGGACGATAGGGGTCGTCTTCTTTGGTCTCCTTGAGCTGGTTATTTTCATGTGGCTCTTCGGAGGAAGCAGGGCTTGGGAGGAGATAAACAGAGGCGGGATAATAAAGGTCCCGAGGCTCTACTACTACATCATGAGGTACGTAACCCCCCTCTTCCTGACGGTTCTGCTGGGGGCTTGGGCTCTTGAATACGTACCGAAGGTGCTTTCAGAAACCCATTGGACTGTCTGGGTAACGCGGTTCTACATAGGGGGTCTCTTCCTCTTCTTGACCCTTCTCGTATTCGTCGCAGAGAGAAGAAAGCCCAAGGAGGTAGTCTGTGAATAGGGTGATGATATTTCTCCTTTCCTTCTACTTTGGTCTCGGTTCCTTTTTCAGCTATATAGTTGCCCCTGAGCTCTTCAGGAGCCTGGAAAGGAGCGTGGCGGGGGGCATCGTTGAGAAGGTTTTCCCCCTTTACTTTGGAGTTGGTCTGGGAGCGGTGGGCATATCCCTTCTGATAGGGATAACCTCAAAGATGAGCAGGTTCCTGCTCCTGCTCTTAGCTATAAACTTCCTCATTCTCCTATATCTTGAGTTCAAGCTCGTCCCACAGGCTCACGCCCTCAAGGTGGCGGGCTCTCCGGAGTTTGCAAAGGCTCACCTAATATCGGTGATAATGAGCATGGTCTCCCTCTTCCTGACCTTTGGCTCAATAGTTTATCTTATAGTCAAGACAAAAGATGTTGGTTCTTAGGCTCTCGGACATTCCCGTTCCCAAGACCAACAGGTACATAAGGAAGAAGGGTGGTAAGGTCTTTAAGCCACCAAGGGTGAAGAACTGGGAGGTGAAAGCCCTCTGGGAGATAAGGGAGCAGTACTCGGGAGAGCCTATTGATAGAAAGGTATCGGTTGATATAACCCTGATACTTCCCAACCACAGGAAGAGGGATATAGACAACATGCTAAAGAGCCTCTGGGATATCCTTGAGAAGGGAGGTGTCCTGAAGAACGACAACCTCATATATGAGGTGAGGACCGTAAAGAAGGTGGTAAAGGGAGAGAGGGGAGTCCTGATAGAGATAAAGGAGTTCAGGGAAGAAGAGTGAGGAGCCTCTCACAGGCTTCCTCTGGGCTCAGGTGGGTGAGGTTTATCTCAACCCAGCCCTGCCTTCGGAACCACCTTATCTGCCTCTTCGCATACTCCCTCGTGTTTTTCACTATCTCCTCCACAGCCTCTTCAAGGCTTACTTTACCCCTGAGGTAGGGAATTAGCTCCTTGTAGCCTATAGCCTGAGAAGAGGTCAGGAAGCCTTCAAAGCCTTTATCAAGGAGTTCTTTAACCTCATCAATCAGTCCTTCCTCAACCATTCTCTGAACCCTTATTTCTATCCTCCTTGAGAGCTCCTCCCAGTCTCTTGATACATAAATACCTAAGTAATTGAACCTTGGCTTATCCCAGCGGTGAAAGGAGGAGAAAGCCCTCCCGGTCTCAAGGAACACCTCAAGGGCTCTCACGGACCTCCTCACGTCGTGGGGGTGTATCTTTCTCGCATAAAGGGGGTCAATCAGGCTCAGCTTCCTGTGAAGGTGCTCCCTTCCCTTCTTCTCCGCCATTCTATACAGCCTCTTCCTCAGATTCCAGTTTGGTGGCGGTGTCTCCTCTATGCCGTAGAGGAGAGCCTGAAGGTAAAGGTAGGTCCCTCCGCAGACTATCGGGAGCTTTCCCCTCCCTTTTATATCCTCTATCGCACGGCTTGCCTCTCTTTCAAAAAGCTTAGCATCAAAGGGTTCCCCGGGCTCGGCTATATCTATCAGGTGGTGCCTCACCCTATCCATACATTCCAAGGGCTTGGCTGTTCCTATATCCATTCCCCTGTAAACCGCCATTGAGTCTGCACTTACTATCTCTCCGCTTACGCGCTCGGCTAAACAGCAGGCAAGCTCCGATTTTCCCGTTGCGGTCGGTCCGCCGATTATTACAAAGTCCAACATCCTTGAAAACTGAAGCCTGTAAGTAGATAATAATATACTGCCCTGAACGGGGTGTAGCTCAGGTGGCAGAGCGTCGGCTTTGGGAGCCGAAGGTCGCAGGTTCAAGTCCTGCCACCCCGACAAGGTAGGGCCCGTAGCTCAGACGGATAGAGCAGGGGATTTCTAATCCCCAGGTCGGAGGTTCGAGTCCTCCCGGGCCCGCCATTTTGGACATACACACCTTGGAAACAGAGCTTGGCTTTAGAGTCACCCTTGATAAAGAAAAACACCTGCCGCTTATCGCAGACCTGCTAACTGAAGCTGTGAACCCCGATGTCAATCTCATATGCATAGACACTTCGGATTTAATAAACTTCTTCAGCTGTGAGGACTGCACGTTTACCGTGGGAACAGGAAGGACAAAGGACAGGAGCTTAGAAGCTTTACATGATGCAATAGATGAGCTTTGGCTAAAGAATGTTGAGCTCTCAGAGGTAGAGAGGTTATGGATGCATATAAGGCAAAATGAGAGCCTGGATTACGACTTCATGATTTCTTATATTGATGCAGTCAAGGAAATGCTGGATGATAGAAGCATATTCCTATGCACTGGTGCTATAAGAGAAAGTGAGGACGCTCTGGTTGAGGTCTTTCTGGTGGCTTTAAAGGATTAGTTAGTCTTTGGTTGTGGGTACAGGTATGCCTATTTTGCGTATGT
>NZ_JBWONM010000119.1:0-5328 GCF_056450045.1 Hydrogenivirga sp. | reverse complement strand
CGGGCTACTATCCGGACGTTGTTATAGGGGCGGTCGGAGGAGGAAGCAACTTTGCTGGGCTCTCTTTCCCCTTCTTGGCGGACAAGCTCCGTGGTGATAGGGAGAGCCTGAAGGTCCTTGCCGTTGAACCCGAAGCCTGCCCAACCCTCACAAAGGGCGAGTACAGGTACGACTTTGGAGATACGGTGGGTCTGACACCTCTCATAAAGATGTACACCCTCGGACACGAGTTCGTACCCCCTCCAATACACGCGGGAGGACTGAGATACCACGGAGACGCACCTCTCGTGTGTAAGCTTTACGACCTGGGCTATATAGACGCAGTAGCCTACAGACAGACGGAGGTTTTTGATGCGGCGTTGACCTTCGCGAGAACAGAGGGGATAGTTCCGGCTCCCGAGTCTTCCCATGCGATAAAGGCTGCAATAGATGAGGCTTTAAGGTGCAAGGAAACGGGAGAGGAAAAGGTCATCCTATTCAACCTCTCGGGACACGGCTACTTTGACCTATCAGCCTATGACAAGTACCTGAGGGGTGAGCTGGAGGATTCTTGAAGCCACCTCCTCAGAACCTATCTTTAAGGAACTATGATAGGCAAGGTCTTCCAGATATTCCGTGAAAAGGGAGGGCTCTTGAAAGCCCTTGATCTGTGGGACTGGTATGAGAGCTTAGAGCCCAAGTACCAGAAGGGTATAAAGAAGTATTACTCTGTCAAGGTAATAAAGAACCTGAGCTTCCCATACAAGGCAAAGCACTTTGACAGCGGAGAGATAGAGAACCCCCTATACACAAAAAGAACCTTCTTGGCAACGATAGCCCAGACAGCCCTCCTTGAGGGGGACTACGAGATAGCGGAATGGCTCTACAATGAGGCACTGAAGATGGAAGGCACTCCCTACGAAGCACACCTCATCCTGAACGACCTCGTCCTCTTAGCTCAGAGACTCAAGGATTTTGAGAAGATGAAAAGGTACTGCGAGAGGGATGTAGCCCTCTACGATGAGTACAAGGAGGAGCTCAAAGAAAGAAGCGGCGGGAACCTCCCCCAGCTGAACTCCTTTGAGGTCTATGTCTATCTCCTTGAGAGGGAGGGTAAGGTGAAGGAAGCCCTTGAGGTGGTTGAATTCATGAAGAAGGAGGGGATAGCCTACCCTCACTACGAGAGTGTGAAGAAGAGGCTATTAGAAAAGCTCGGCGATGAAAGAGCTTAGCAAGCTTATAAGAAAGGTCATCCGGCTCCAGAAGGAGGAGCGGTTGATCCCAGAAGGAAGCTCGGTGCTTGTAGCCTTTTCGGGAGGGGTTGATTCGGTCGTTCTCACCCACGCTATGCTGGAGCTGAAGAACTTCCTAAGAATAGAGAGGCTCGCCTTAGCTCATTTCAACCACATGCTCAGGGAGGAGGCTGAGGAAGAGGAGGGGTTCTGCAGGCGGATGGCTCAGGAGCTCGGACTTAAGATATTCATCGGAAGGGAGAGGGTCAGGGAGGTAGCCCAGCGGGAAGGGAAGAACCTGGAGGAGACGGCGAGGGAGCTCAGATACGCCTTCCTAAGAGAGGTTCGCCAGAGGGAGGGTTTTGACCTGATAGCTACAGCCCATCACCTGAACGACCTTGTGGAGACAGCCCTGATATGGCTCGTGAGAGGTGCTGGCGTTGAGGGGTTCCTCGGCTTTGAATCCAAAGAAGGGGAAATAGTCAGACCCCTCTACAGAGCCACGAGGGAGGAGATACTTGCCTACGCCAAGGCGAAGGGTCTGAAGTGGGTTGAGGACCCCAGCAACAGGGACCCGAGCTTCTTCAGGAACAGGATAAGGCTTGAGGTCATACCCATCTTCAAGGAGGTGAACCCTAACCTTGAGGAGACCTTCCTGAGGACAAGAGAGATACTAAAGGCTGAGGACGATCTTCTGAAGGAGATGGCAGAAAAGCTATATGAGAGCTTGAGGGAGAAGGGATGCATAAGGGCAGATCCCCTGCAGAGAGAGCACCTTGCCCTCCAGCGCAGGGTGATACTCAGGCTTACAGGAGCTGTAAGCTTTACGAAGGTGGAGCAGGTAAGGAGGCTCCTGAGAAGGGGCGGGGAGATAGACCTCGGGGGAGGGCTCAGGGTGGTAAGAAGAGGCAAGCTCCTGTGCTTGAAAAAGGATAGCTGAAACCTATCTTCTATTCTTACAGGTAAGCGCAAGGAGGAAGTGCGGTGCAGATGTTCAAGAGCTTCTTTGTATGGATACTGATAATAGGGGCAACTATAGTTGCCTTCAATATATTTGAACAGAGGCATGAGCTGGCAACAAAGGTCCCCCTCAACAGCGTCGTCCAGCTCGTTGATGAGGGAAAGGTTCAGCACGTTCAGGTAAAGGGAAGGACGCTGATAGCCACAACCAAGGACGGACAGAGGATAGAGACAGCCATACCGCCGGGCTCCTCAATAGTGGACGACCTCATCAAGAAGGGTGTGAGGGTTGAGGTAGACGCGGGAGACACGGGGAGCGGATGGCTCCTAAACCTATTCATATCATGGCTCCCAATACTTCTGTTCATAGGGATATGGATAGCCCTCATGAGGCAGATGAGCGGAGGAGGTCAGGCGGGTCCGGGGAGAGCCTTCTCCTTTGGAAAGAGCAGGGCAAAGGTGTATATAGAGGAGAAGCCCAAGGTGACCTTCGGCGATGTTGCGGGGATTGAAGAGGTAAAGGAAGAGGTAAAGGAGATAATTGAGTATCTGAAGGACCCCATAAAGTTCCAGAAGCTCGGAGGAAGACCACCCAAAGGGGTTCTCCTCTACGGTGAGCCCGGTGTCGGGAAGACGCTCCTGGCAAAGGCTATAGCGGGTGAGGCGCATGTCCCCTTCATTTCAATATCGGGCTCGGATTTCGTGGAGATGTTCGTGGGCGTGGGTGCAGCCCGTGTTAGGGACCTCTTTGAAACAGCTAAGAAGCACGCTCCGTGCATAGTCTTCATTGACGAGATAGATGCGGTCGGAAGGACGAGAGGGGCACTGAACCTTGGCGGTGGACACGACGAGAGGGAGCAGACCCTAAACCAGCTTCTTGTTGAGATGGATGGCTTTGACACGTCCGAAGGGATAATCGTGATAGCGGCTACCAACAGACCCGACATCTTGGACCCCGCTCTCCTGAGACCGGGCAGGTTTGACAGGCAGATATTCATACCGAGACCGGACGTGAAGGGAAGGTACGAGATACTCAAGGTACATGCCAAGGGAAAGAAGCTTGCACCGGACGTTGACCTTGAGCTCGTGGCGAGGGCGACCCCCGGCTTTACAGGGGCGGACCTTGAGAACCTCCTCAACGAGGCGGCACTCCTCGCAGCGAGGAAGGGAAAGGACTCCGTGTCCATGGAGGAGATAGAGGAGGCTATAGACAGGATAACCATGGGTCTTGAGAGAAAGGGAATGGTCATCTCTCCCAAGGAGAAGGAGAAGATAGCCTACCACGAGGCTGGGCACGCCCTGATGGGCTTCATGACAGAAGACTCGGACCCTGTCCACAAGGTATCAATAATACCGAGGGGCATGGCTCTCGGTGTCACCCAGCAGCTACCTATAGACGACAAGCACATATACGATAAGAAGAACCTCTTCAGCAGGATACTGATAATGATGGGCGGAAGGGCTGCGGAGGAGGTCTTCTACGGCAAGGAAGGTATAACGACCGGGGCGGAGAACGATCTCCAGAGGGCTACGGAGCTCGCCTACAAGATGGTCTCCATGTGGGGAATGAGCGAGAAGGTTGGTCCGATAGCCATAAAGAGGGTGAACAACCCCTTCCTCGGAGGTGTCACCAACAGCATAGACACGAGCCCCGAGCTCCTCAGGGAGATTGACGAGGAGGTCAAGAAGATACTGACGGAGGCTTACGAGCTGGCAAAGAGCACGATAGAGGCTCACAGAGAACCGCTGAAAGCGGTCGTTAAGAAGCTCCTGGAGAAGGAGTCTATAAGCTGTGAAGAGTTTGTTGAGATACTTAAGCTCTACGGTGTAGAGGTGAAAACCGGCTGCAAGAAGGAAGACTCCAAAACCTTTGAAGCAAGTAAGGAAGAAACTAAGGAAGAGAAGGAGGTTGTCTGATGGGAATGAACATCACTGAAAAGATACTCGCTGCCCACGCGGGCAAGGAAGAGGTGAGAGCCGGCGACCTGATAACCGCCAAGATTGACCTCGCCATGGCGAACGACGTCACCGCGCCCCTCGCCATAAAGATACTTGAGAAGCACGGCATAGACAGAGTCTTTGACCCCGATAAGATAGCTCTCGTCCTCTCCCACTTCGTTCCTGCGAAGGACATCAAGTCCGCTGAACAGGCAAAGGTGGTGAGAGACTTTGCGAGAAAGCACGGCATAAAGTGGTTCTTTGAAGAGGGAGAGGGGATAGAGCACACCATACTTCCCGAGAGGGGGATAGTGGTTCCGGGGGACCTGGTTGTCGGTGCTGACTCCCACACCTGCACCTACGGTGGGATAGGAGCCTTCGCTACGGGGGTTGGCTCAACGGATATCGCCTACGCCATGGCTACCGGGGAGATATGGCTCAGGGTCCCCGAGAGCATGAAGTTCATCTTTTACGGAAAGCCAAAGCCCTGGGTTATGGGAAAGGACCTCATACTCCATACCATAGGACAGATAGGGGTAGATGGAGCCCTCTACAGGGCTATGGAGTTTGAAGGAGAAGCTATAAGGGAGCTCTCAATTGAGCAGAGACTTACCATAACCAACATGGCTATAGAGGCTGGAGGCAAGAGCGGAATAATAGCCCCCGATGAAAAGACGATTGAGTATGTCAAGGAGAGGGCACAGAAGGAGTGGAAGGTTTACGAGAGCGACCCCGATGCTGAGTACCACTCCGTCTATGAATGGGATGCCGGGGAGATAGAACCCCTCGTCGCCTGGCCCTACCTGCCCTCAAACGTCCATCCTGTGAGCGAATCAACCCACATAAACATTGATCAGGCTTTCATAGGCTCCTGTACGAACGGAAGGCTCGAAGACCTCAGGATGGCGGCAAAGGTATTTGAAGCCGCCATGAAGAAGGGTAAGAAGGTCCATCCCTACGTCAGATGTATAATAATCCCTGCCTCCAAGAACGTTTACCATCAGGCTCTCCATGAGGGACTCATTGACCTCTTTGTGGAAGCTGGATGCGTGGTTTCCACCTCAACCTGCGGTCCGTGCCTCGGTGGACACATGGGGGTCCTCGCCGAGGGAGAGAGATGCATATCAACCTCCAACAGAAACTTCCCGGGAAGGATGGGACATCCCAAGTCCGAGTCCTACCTCGCAAACCCTGCGGTGGTTGCAGCGAGCGCAATTCT
>NZ_JBWONM010000118.1:0-3132 GCF_056450045.1 Hydrogenivirga sp. | reverse complement strand
GGACTCCACGGCGTTGGTGCTTCCGTTGTGAACGCCCTCTCCGAGTGGCTCGTTGTAGAGGTTTACAGAGACGGCAAGATATACCGCCAGGAGTACAGGAGAGGCGTACCCGTTTACGACCTTAAGGTTGTCGGGAATACCACAAAGCGGGGGACCCGTGTAACCTTCAAGCCAGACCCGGATATATTTGAGACTACCAAGATAAAGTTTGACATAGTTGAGAAGAGGATAAGGGAGCTCGCCTACCTGAACCCCGAAGTCAGGTTCTACCTTAAGGATGAGCGCATAGACAAGGAGATAGTATACAAGTTTGACAGAGGGATTGAGGAGCTCGTTGAGTACCTTACCCAGGGGAAGGAACCTCTCTTTAAAGACATCATACGCATTCAGGGAAGCAGAGAGGGGGTGGTGGTTGATATCGCTTTCAGGTACGTGAGGGACTACAAGGAGATAGTTGACAGCTTCGTAAACAACGTAAAGACGATAGAGGGTGGAACGCACGTTACTGGCTTCAGAAGCGGGTTGACCAAGGCTGTGGTCAGACTGGCTGAGGGTGTGAAGCTCTCAAAGGAACTCAAGACCATGTTCTCGGGGGAGGATATACGTGAGGGTCTCGTCGCCGTTGTATCCTGTAAGGTCCCCGAGCCCCAGTTTGAGGGTCAGACGAAGACAAAGCTCGGCAACCAGAACGTCAAGAGGATAGTTGATTCCATAGTCTATGAGTACCTGACCGATTACTTTGAGAAGAACAGGGAGATACTAAAGCTCATAGTTGAGAAGGCTATAGAGGCTGCCCTTGCCAGAGAGGCTGCCAAGAAGGCAAAGGAGCTCGTCAGGAGGAAATCACCCCTTGAGGATGGGATACTCCCCGGTAAGCTTGCTGACTGCTCGGAGAAGGACCCCCAGAAGTGTGAGCTCTTCATAGTTGAGGGTGATTCCGCGGGTGGCTCCGCAAAACAGGCGAGGGACAGGAGGTTTCAGGCGATCCTACCCCTGCGGGGTAAGATAATAAACGTTGAAAAGGCGAGGATAGACAAGGTTCTCGCCAACGAAGAGGTTAAGGCTATAGTCAGCGCCCTGGGATGCGGTATAGGAGAGGATATAGACCTGTCCAAGCTCAGGTACCACAGGATAATACTTATGACCGATGCTGACGTTGACGGCTCCCACATAAGGACCCTGCTCCTGACTTTCTTTTACAGGTTCATGCCTCAGCTCATTGAGCAGGGGTACGTTTACATAGCCCTACCTCCCCTTTACAAGATTAAGAAGGGTAGGAAGGAGTTTTACGTTAAGGACGACAGGGAGCTTGAAAGGTATCTGCTTGAGCTCCTCAGGGAAAACGCCTACCTCAAGGACTCCGTCGGTATGGAGTACAGGGGAGATGAGCTACTCGGGGTTGTCAAGAGCTTAAAGGAGTATGAGGAGAGCTACAGAGCTCTCATAAAGGCTAAGGGTGAGGATGTGGTTAACTTCCTGTTGAGCCACAGGGTGAGCGAGGAGGACCTCAGGAGCGCAGGCAGGGTCAAGGAGATAGTTGAGATAATGGAGAGAGAGCTCGGCGATTACAGGGTAGATACCCGCTACGATGAGCTTGAGGACGCTTACGACATCATACTGTACGATGACAGGATAGGCACGAAGGTTATAATTGATGCTGACTTCCTCTCCTCCCTGTCCTACAAGCAGGTCTTGGAGGGAATACACCTTCACCTTCCTGTAGTTGTCGGCTACGATGCAAGGTCTAAGAAGGTGGAGAGCCTGAAGGACATATACGATACGCTGATGGAGCTCGTCAGGCACGGACTTGAGATTCAAAGGTATAAGGGTCTCGGAGAGATGAACCCTGAGCAGCTGTGGGAGACAACGATGGATCCCAAGACCCGCAGGCTCGTCAGGGTGAAGGTGGAGGACGCCGTTGAGGCTGACAGGATATTCACGATCCTTATGGGTGAGCAGGTTGAGCCCAGGAGGGAGTTCATAGAGACCTACGCCAAGGAAGTGAGGAACCTTGATGTTTAAAAGGATAATCGTAGGTGTTGACGGCTCTCCCGCTTCCCTAACCGCAGCTAAGTACGCCCTCAGGATCGGCAACTTCTACGACATCCCGGTGGTCGGCGTTTACGTTGTGGATGTAAGGCTGATTGAGGAGAGCTTCCTGGCGGACCTCGCCGGAGTTCTCGGCTTTACCTACTACGAAGGCATCTCGGGAAAGGTAAAGGAGTTCTTGGAGAAGCAGGGGGACGCCGTCCTCACAGAGTTCTCCTCTTTGGGTAGGGAGTATGGAGCAAAGGTATCCGTCGTCCAGACTACGGGAGTGCCCTACAGGGAGATAGCTTCTCAGGCAGACCCCGAAGACCTCATAGTTGTCGGCAAGAGGGGAAGAAAGCCCCTGAAAGGTGTTCTCTTAGGCTCAAACTCGGAGAAGGTAGCCCGCCATGCGAACTGCCCGGTTTTTCTCGTTCCCGAAGAGGAGAGGGAGCTCAAAAGGGTGATGGTAGCTTACGACGGTAGCCAGAACGCGCAGATGGCTCTGAAGATATGCAGGTCCCTGAGGGACCTTTACAACTACAGCATCACCGTCCTCTACGTTGAGGAGGAGGAAAAGCCTGAGACTGTGAAATCTGAGGTTGAGGAAGTTCTGGGGAAAGACTACACCTTTCTCTCCCTTCCCGGTTTTCCCGAGGAAAAGATAGTTGAGGTAGCTAAGAAAGAAGAGATAGACCTCCTGTTCCTGGGTGCTTACGGGAAGGGGAGGGTAAAGGAGCTGTTCCTCGGAAGCGTGACCTCCTTCGTAATTCACCATCTTGATATTCCAATCTTTCTAACGAAGGTCCAGGAACCTTTATGAACTTCTCTACCTTCCTCAGAGCTCCGCTCCAAGATTTCTATTGCTCCCATAATCCTTTATTTTCTCTCTTTTTGTCCCCGGTCCCCTCTTATCTGAACCTGTTTAAAAAATCTTGACATATTGAGGGAGAAGGAATAGAAGATATAAGCATGAGGATAAAGAACAACAAGGCTCTGGTAAAGCTGATACTTGAAAAAAGCAAGGAAATATGCAAGGTCATGCAGAAGAAGGAACGAAAAAGAGGAAGACCACCAGTGTATGAAGATTACCTAATAGTAGCA
>NZ_JBWONM010000117.1:0-4899 GCF_056450045.1 Hydrogenivirga sp. | reverse complement strand
CTCCGAAGGAACCTGAAGGATTACATGGAAGGGAAGAGGGGTCCTCCTGAAATTCTGTACCTCAGGGCTGAGCCAGAGCCCATACCCGTTGAGCCCCTGATAAGCTCCTACAGCGATGGAGGGAAGGCTTACGCCGTCATATCCCTGAGAGACCTCAGGGAGAGGCTGAGGAGGGAGGAAGAAAGGAGGAGGGCTGCGAGGCTCTACGAGGCTCTCAGCGGTATAAACATACTCGTTACGAGCACAAGCGATGAGGAGGTCCTCTTCAGGAATGCGGTGGAGATAATAACCACGAGGGGAGGCTTCAAGTTCGCCGGAATCTTCAGGAGGGACGGGACCGCAGTAGCTCAGCTCGGCGATTACTCAGAAGAGGACATAGCTCTGTGCATACTCATAGACGATTCCCTCTTCCTTCAGGTATCAAGGTTCAGCTCCGAGGCTTTCCTTAAAGAGGAGGTAGAGCTTCTCCTTGAGATAGCCCACGACCTTTCCTTCGGTCTTGAGAAGATGAGGACGAAGGAGGAGGCGAGGCGACTGCTTCTTTACGACAGCCTCACGGGTCTTCCTAACAGGTCCTACTTCCTCCAGAGGCTGAAGGAGGTTATTGAAGAAGCCCGTCCGAGGGGAAAGCAGGTCGGGCTCGTCATAATGGACATAGACGGCTTTAAAGAGCTCAACGACGCCTTCGGGCACGTCACCGGAGACCAGATACTCAGGGAGACCGCCAGCAGGATAAAGAGCGTTGTCAGGGAGAACGACTTCCTCGCAAGGATAGGGGACGATGAGTTCGGGATAATCCTTAGCTCCCCCAAGGCGAGGGAGGCTGTTGAGAGGCTCGTTGAGAGGATAAAGGAGAAGTTTTCCAAGCCCCTCAGAGTAAAGAACATGAACCTCTTCATCACCTTCTCAATTGGTATATCCATATACCCCGAAGATGTATCAAGGGCTGAGCTTCTTTACAGCAACGCCGCTGCATCGGTTGAGAGGGCTAAGTCCCTCGGAGGGAACAGGCACGTCTTCTTCTCCGAGCAGGTCAGCGGTGCAAGCGAGAAGGTCATGCTCAGGAGCGCTCTCAGGAACGCCCTTGACAGGGAAGAGTTTATCCTCTACTACCAGCCAAAGGTTGAGCTCAGGAGCGGGAAGGTTGCCGGGGCTGAGGCTCTCATAAGGTGGCTCAGGAATGGAGAGATAGTCCCTCCGGGCAAGTTCATTCCCCTCCTTGAGGAGGATGTGCTCATCCACGACGTCGGGAGGTGGGTCCTTGAGTCCGCTTGCAGGCAGATAGAGGTGTGGGCACGGGAGGGCATATCCCTGCCCGTTGCGGTGAACCTGTCCCCTACTCAGTTCAGGGCACCCGAGTTCTACGAGGAGTTCATGTCTGTCCTCTCTGGATGCGGGGATGCGAAGGAGAACATAGAGATAGAGATAACCGAGTCCGCCGTTATGGAAGACCCAGCCCGCTCAATAGAGATCCTGGAAAAGCTCAGCACTTACGGGATACCCATATACATAGACGACTTCGGGACGGGATACTCCTCCCTTGCCTACCTGAAGAAGCTCCCCGCTGAGGGTCTCAAGATAGATATAGAGTTTATCAGGGAACTGCCCGAAGACAAGGAAGACCTTGAGATAGTCAAGGCTGTCATCCTACTTGCAAAGACCTTCGGTCTGAAGACGGTGGCGGAGGGTGTTGAGAAGAAAGAGCAGGCGGAGCTTCTAAGGGAGCTCGGCTGTGACTACGCCCAGGGCTACTACTTCGCAAAGCCGATGCCGGCGGAGGAGTTCCTGAGCTACGTTAAGAACGCAGAGAAGAGCCTGTAAACGATGAAGGCTGTGGCCCACGCCATCAGGAAGCTGTAGCCCAGAAAGAGAGTAGCCCTCAGCTTTCCTATCTCCCTGACCATCACAGCGTAGGTTCCCAGACAGGAGGTGTATATGAGTATGAATATCATGAAGGAAAGGGCGGATGCAGGCGCGAAGTCCTTCCTTATGAGCTCCTTCAGACCCTCCTCCTCTTCCTCCTCTACCTGAAAGGTCACTATGCTCAACGTGAAGAGAGAGGAGAGAGCCTCCTTGAAGGACCTTCCTAAGGAGACAACCTGCTCCTTGAGGGCTTGAGAGAAACTGAACTCCTCCTCTTTAGAGACCTCTTGAGACATGCTGTATATAGTCCCCATGGAGCTTATCACTATCTCCCTGGCAAGAAAGGCAGGTATGAGGGAGGTTGTAGCCTTCCAGTTGTCTATGCCTATCGGTTCAAAGACCGGGACGAGCACCTTTCCCACCGAGCCGGCAAGGCTCTCGGAGGGATTCTTCACACCAACGGGGAGGTTCAGGAGGAGCCATATAACTATGGAGGCTCCGAATATGAGCGTGCCAGCCCTGTAGAGGAAGTCCCTTACATGAACCCAGACTATCGTTAGGATTGACCTCAGGGAGGGCATCCTGTAGGGTGGAAGCTCCATCACGAAGTGGGACAGGACACCCCTGTAGGCTGTCTTCCTGAGAAGAAAGCCCGTCAGGAGGGCGACAAGTATCCCGAGCAGGTAGAGGAATGTTATCACGAGGGCGGGGTGGTTTTTGAAGAATATGGAAGCGAAGAAGGCAAAGACAACGAGCCTTGCGGGACAGGACATGAAGGGTATCATCATTATCACCAAGAGCTTGTCCCTCGGGCTCTCCATAGTCCTCGTTGCCACTATCGCCGGAACGTTGCACCCAAAGCCTAAGATAAGGGGTATCACGCTCTTTCCGTGAAGTCCGAGCCTGTGCATGAACCTGTCCATGAGGAAGGCTACCCTCGGTATATAGCCCGACATCTCAAGGAAGGTTATGAAGAAGTAAAGGGAAGCTATGAGGGGAACGAAGGTGAGGACGAAGCCCACACCTCCCACAACAGCCTCCGAGAAGAACCTGAGCACCCACTCCGGGGCACCGAGGGTATTCAGAAGGGAGACGCTGAGGGGGGCGAGGAAATCGTTTATGAAGCCGTCTATCCAGTCAACGAAGGGGGAGGAGAAGTCAAAGGAAAGCTTGAAGGTCAGGTATATGACCCCAAGAAAGATAAAGATGCCGAGTATAGGGTGGAGCACTATCCTGTCAAGGCTGTCGGTTATATCCCTGGCGGACACCCCCCTCCTCTTTACCACCTCCGCATAGAGACCGTGGGCAAAGGCGTACCTTTCATCGCTGACTATCTCATGAAAGCTCTTCCCGAGCCTGCTCTCAAGCTCCTTCCTTATGTCTGCAAGCTCCTCCCTTTCTGAGAGAGCCTTTATCAGCTCATGCTTGTTCAGGTCCTTCCTGCCGAGCCTTTCCCTCGCAAGGGAGAGAGCCTCCTCCAGCTCATCCCTGTAGAGGACGGGCTTTGGTCTGAGGTTCTTCTCGTAGGCGGAGATTATAGCCGGGACTATCTCCCTCACTCCCGTTCCAGTTCTTCCCACCGTCTTTATAGCCTTGACCCCGAGGAGCTCCTCAAGGTAGTCACTGTCTATCTCAACTCCCAGCCTGTTCGCCTCGTCTATCATGTTAAGGACTATCACCGTGGGTGTGCCGAACTCAAGGAGCTCCGTTGTCAGCAGTAGGTTTCTCTCAAGGTTTGGAGTGTCCACTATGTTGAGTATGACATCTGGCTTCTCTTCCTCTATGAAGTGAACCGCTATCCTCTCGTCCTCGGAGACGGGCTCAAGGGTGTATATTCCGGGCAGGTCAACGAGGTGTATCTCGTAGTCCCCGACTTTCAGGAAAGCCTCCTTCTTCTCAACCGTAACGCCGGGCCAGTTCCCCACCTTTAGGGAGGTTCCCGCTATGCGGTTGAGTATCGTTGTCTTACCCACGTTGGGGTTCCCAGCTATGGCTACCTTTATAACCTTCTTCATCTCTTCACCTCAGAAAGGGACAAGGCTTCCCACGAGGACTCCGTAGTCGGAGAAGGAGCTGTCATGGGTTAGGGTCTTGTGAAAGCCGAGGCTAAGGTCCATCCCCCTTCGGGTGTGATAGACAAAGCCGACTATAACGTGGACATCGGGTGTTTCAACCTCCGGGTCCTCTGGCTTGAGAGCTGTCAGCTCTGCACCGTAGGAGAACCTGTCCCTGTAATCCCTGAAAAGACCGATGCTGACACCGTAGGTGTCCCTCAAACCCTCAATCTGCCCGTAGTTCGTGTAGAAGAGGTTCATATTCAAAGTACTGGCTTCAGTCCTGTACTCACCCATGAGGCTGAGGTTTGCGGTCGTTCTCCCGTAGCCGATGCCCTCCCTTCCCGTGTCCATGTTCACCAGAAGCTTGTAGCCGAGCCTGAGCTTTCTCTGATAGGGGACGTGCTTGAGGAAAAGGCCCACGTCGTTGAGCCCTTCCCTCCTGGTGCCGTTCCCGAGCTTTGTGTAGGGAATGAACAGCCCCATATCCATGCTATCGGAGAGTCCGGCGGTTATCTGGACAACGTAGTCCTGCTGGTAGGAGCCGTCGTAGTATCTGAAGTAGGCAATGTCGGTCTCAAGCTCAAAGCCGAGCCTCTTTCCTACCGTTCCCGTGTCCTCTCCCGAGAAGGGGTAGTAGGCGAAGGATAGCCCGCTCAGAAGGGAGGGGAGCACAAACCTGAGACAGGGTTTCATTTTTTAATCAGGCGACCTCTATGAACTTGGCGAGGTCCCTGTCAAGTATCAGCCTTGAGTTGTTCAGCCTCAAAAGGAAGACTCTTCCATTACTGAGGAGGAGCTTTGCCCTCTTCCCTTCCTTAAGACCCATAGCCTGTAGCTTCCTAAGAACGGGGTTCTCCTTATCCCTTATCTCCTTAACAGTGAACTCCTGCCCGGGCTGAAGCGCCTCCATATCCATCTTCACATCCTCCTCTATGACTGAAATTAAGATACAATCTCAAAATTTTCCTGTCAAGGGGAA
>NZ_JBWONM010000116.1:0-2984 GCF_056450045.1 Hydrogenivirga sp. | reverse complement strand
CTCCTCTTTGAAGACTTCATCAAGGTTCTGAAACTCCCAGACCTCGTTTTCCTGCTTGATATATACCCTGCGGGTGAAAGGAACCTCTACGGTGTGAGCGCAGAGCCCTTAGCCCGGAAGAGTGGAGCGGTCTTCGTGGAAAGGAAGGAGGATCTCTTCCCTCTCCTTGAGGAAAACCTATCTCAGGGGGATGTACTCCTCTTCATGGGTGCTGGAGATATAACGGGTCTCTGTGAAGAGTTCGTCAGGGAAAGGTGCCCTACCTCCCCTTCTTAGGCGCTGCCCTTTTGGAAAAGGCTCTAAGCTTGGAAAGGACCTTTCTGTGGAAGCTCTCAGCCCTGACCCCTGTAAGGAGCTCAAGGATATCGTCAACGTGTCGGGCTGTGTATATGTGAAATCTGCCCTTCTTCACATCCTCCACGAGCCCGTCATCAAGGATTAGGTTGTCCTTGTTCCTCTCAGGGATAACTACGCCCTGGGAGCCCGTTAGACCCATCTCTCTGCAGACCTTCCAGAAACCTTCTACCTTCTCTCTCACACCTCCTACAGGCTGGATGTTGCCAAGCTGGTCAAGGGAACCTGTCAGGGCTATGTCCTGCCTGACAGGAATGCCAGATATGGCGGAGAGCACAGCTAAGAGCTCGGCGATTGTGGCGCTGTCGCCTTCAACCTCATCGTAGAGCTGTTCAAAGGTTATGGTGCAGGAAAGGGAGAGGGGGACGAGCTTCCCGTATCTGTTGCCGAGGTAACCGCTCAGTATCATGACCCCCTTACTGTGAATCGGTCCGCTGAGCTCAACCTCCCTCTCTATATCAACTATCCCCTTTTCACCGGCATAAGCCGTGGCAGTTATCCTGGAGGGCTTACCGAAGCTGTAATCTCCAAGGTCGTACACGCTGAGCCCGTTCACCTGACCTACCCTCCTGCCCTCCGTTTCTATTATCAGCTCCCCTTCCCTTATGAGCTCCCTTATCTTCTCCTCAATAAGGTTTGATCTGAACACCTTCTCCTCAATCGCCCTCTTAACATCCTCCCCTTTTATCTCGTCGCTCTGAGCAAAGGAATCAGCCTCCCTAAGTATATCGGTTATATACCCAAATACAACGCTCATCTTCTTCCTGTTTCCCGAAAGCCTGATAGCATACCTGAGAGTCTCCTCAACGGCATCGGATGTAAGCTCCTTGAGACCCTCCTCCAAAACTATAGCCTTGAGTATGGAGGGGAAGCTCTTCACGAGATCCTCGTCCACATCAATGGCTGGATTGAACTCAGCCTTCAGTTTAAAGAGCCTGTTAAACTCCGGGTCAAGGGAAGACAGGAGGTAATAGGTGAGGTAATCCCCTATCAGGAAGACCTTCCCCTCATAGGGAACGGGTTCTGGGTCTATGCCCACCTAGAGGGGGAAAGCCTCAAGGGGAAAGGCGCTCATGTATACCTTCTTGTGAAGGAGAGCTCTCTTCAAAAGGTCCCAGAGGATAGGGTTCTTCAGGAGGTCAAGGACCCTGAGGACGATGTAGCCTCCCCTTGAGCGGAGGAGGCTTCCTGCCACTATACTGCTGTGGTCAGCGTAAAGTATTCCCATCTCCGCCCTGTAAGATATGTACCCGAAAACGCTCCTCACCGTTGGGGTCTCTTCGTAGATAACGGGTGCACCCTCAAGTCCAGAGTTATCAACAACGAGGTTGAGCCTGAAGAGGTTCAGGTTGTTCTCAACGAGCCGCCTCAGGGGGATGTTCTCTTCAACGAACTTCCACTCAACAAAGAACTGGATGTTGCTAACTATGTTCTCCTCAAGCTCTGAGAGGTAATCCACCACACCAGGAATATCCCTGTATCTTTCCTTCAGCCTCTGCACAAGTCCCTCAACGAGGTTCCTCGCTGAGCGCTCCCTCAGCTCCTTCAGCTCGTCGGCAAGCCTGTGGTCAAGCTCCCTAAGCTCTCTTAGGTAGTCTCTAAACCTCTCCTCAAACTCTCTGAGGTTCCTTTCGTAGCTCTCCTTAAGCACCGGGTTCTGGGAGAGCTCAACCTCATCAACAACCCTCCCACCTACCGAGGGGAGGAGCCTTATACCGGCTGGGGTTATCACCACGCTGAGACCTCTCTCACTTGCCTCCCGGGAGAGCTCTGAGAGCACTCTCTCTTTCTCCTTTTCAATCCTCTCAATCCTTTTGACCTTCTCCTCTTCGTACTCCTTACTCTCAAAGACTTTGTGGGAACGCTGTTTCAGGTCTTCAATCACCCCATCAATGTCCCTCACCAGCCTTCTGCCAACCCCGCTTGGAAGGAGGAGGTGCTTGGGATTCAGAGGCTTCTCAAAGTTATGGTAGTAGCACACATCCTCGGGAACCGGCTTCTCCTTTGCCTTTTCCCTTAGCCTTCTCAGCGTGTAGGTGGTCCTCCCTATGCTTTCGGGTCCTGAGACGTAAACGTTGTATCCCTCCCTCTCTATGCTCAGGGCTAAGGAGAAGGTTCTCTCAACCCTGTCCTGTCCCGGGAAGAGGTACAGTGGTTCAACGTCGGAAGTCCCCCTATCAATCCCGAAGGAAAGGGGGAGCTCCTGAGCCTCCACCTTTCTAAGTGCCATCAGGCTCCCTCCCTGAATACCTTGAATATCAATCCAGCGAAGAATAAAAGGGCTACACCGCCGGTCATCATAAGGAAGTACTCAACACGGAAGAACTCGGGTTTGTAGGCTGAAATTACCAGAGCCATGGCAACTATGAAGCCGAGGGTGAGTATGCTGAGGGTGAGCCTGTTTATATCCTTTCTCAGGTCGCTTACGAGCCTCTTCTCCCCCTCGTACTTTATTGAGAACTCAACCTTGCCGGCTTCAAGCATTGAGGTAAACCTCTTTATCCTTTCGGGAGACTGTATCAGGAGCTTGGAAGTGAGGAGGAGGTTCCTCTCAGCCTGCTTTGCCAGAAACTTTGGCGACAGCATCAGTCTCCTCCTTCTCACTACGTAGGGCTTTACCGCATTTATCA
>NZ_JBWONM010000115.1:0-2016 GCF_056450045.1 Hydrogenivirga sp. | reverse complement strand
GCCATAGCCTTGAGCCTTATAACTCCCGTTGTGGTCTCCTCCATGCCGCCGAGTATCTCTTCCGCAAGCTGGGGATACTCCTTGTGTATCGTTGAGATCAGGTCTGCCCCGTCGTCTATAACTATGTGGGGCTTCTTCTCTATAACAGCCTTTAGGTGGGAATAGTAGGTGTCTCTATCCTCTCCCCTGATAGCGAATACGGGTACCCCGTAGTGTTTGACGAGGGCGGCTGCCACATCGTCCTGGGTTGAGAGTGGGTTTGAGGCGGTCAGATAGACCTCTGCACCCCCCTCCTTCAGAGTTAGAACGAGGTTTGCCGTCTCTGTTGTAACGTGCAGACAGGCTGATATCCTCACACCGCGAAGCGGTTCTTCCTCTTTAAATCTTTCCCTTATGCTCCTGAGAACGGGCATGTCCATCTCAGCCCACTCAATGCGGTTCTTACCCTGGTCTGCGAGAGATAGATCTTTGACGTGGTAATCCATAGGACCCTCCGGGTTTTTTGTTTTATGGCGGAGCCGACGGGATTTGAACCCGCGCCCTCCGGCTTGACAGGCCGGCGTTCTGACCGGGCTGAACTACGGCTCCAGCCAAGCTATTATTATATCCTCTTAGAGGAGATTTTCAAAGCTACAATCTCAGCAACAGGACAACCGCAAGGAGGCACATCCCTACAGCATAAGCCACAAGGAGCTGGACAGAGACGCTGTAGAGGTATCCCATCAGCAGACCCCCAGCTAAGGCGCTCAAGCCGTAGGAAAAGTAAAAGAGGCTGTAGCCTCTCCCTCTCGCCTCCACAGGAACAAGGAGGGCTATGCCGGGCCTCATTATGGACTCCTGCACTCCGAGGCTCACTCCCCAGAGAAGAACGCCAAGCCAGAAGGCGTGGGAGCTCCCCTGAAAGAGAAGGAGGTAGGGCAGGCTCAAAAAGATACCGAGGGCGAGTGCCCTGAAGCCTATCCTGTCAAAGAGAAAGCCAAAGAGGAGTGCTGATAAGGCATCGGAGAGCATGGCTAAGGCATAAGAGAGGGGAATCTGAAAGTCGGGGAGGTTTAGATGGAGCTTTGAGTGGTAGCTTATGAGGGGAAAAGGGACAAGGGAAAGGGCTATCAGAGACGAAGCGGTTAAGTAGATGTAAAACCTTATACCTCCAGCACCTGTCCCTACCTCCTTCTTTTGAAACCCCTCCCGAAAACTCCTTCTTGCTACCAGCAAGAGCACCATGGCAAGCAGGGCGGGGATGAGGAGGAGGGAAAAGAGGAGCCTGTAGCTTGAGGTCAGGAGGAGGACGAGACCTGCGAGCAGGGGACCGAGAGTGGCACCCAGCTGGTCCATGAACTCATGGATACCAAAACCCTTTCCATGACCGACCTTTGCAGTAGCCAGCGAAAGCAGTGCATCCCTTGAAGGACTCCTGATAGCTTTGCCAAGCCTCTCAAGGGAGACAAGGAAGGCTGCAAGATGCCAGTTGGGTACGAATGCGAGGAGGGGAACTGAAAGGAGTGAGAGACCGTAGCCACCTATGGTAAGGAACCAGTAAGCTTTGAACCTGTCAGCTATATAGCCAGATATCAGCCTGAAGAAGTGGGCAACGAACTCCGAAAGACCAGAGACAAAGCCGACCGCAACGGCACTTGCTCCAAGCGTGGCCAGGTAGGGTCCAAGAACGCTCCTCGCTGTCTCATAGGTGGCGTCGGAAAGAAGGCTAATGAGCCCCATCAGAATTATGAAGGAGTAAGCTTTCCTCCTTTCCAAACCCATCCTCCAATGGATAGTGTGGCATACTAAAATCTATGAGCGTCGTAGATAAGCTTATCCACAAAAACGAAAGCAAGATGCTCCTCGTGGTTCTTGACGGTCTTGGAGGACTTCCCGTAAAAGAGGGAAGTTCAGAGCTTGAGCTCGCCCGGACCCCTAACCTTGATACCCTCGCCAGAGGTTCAGCCCTTGGGCTTCACATACCCGTTGATTGGGGTATCACTCCCGGTAGCGGTCCCGGACACCTGGGTCTCTTCG
>NZ_JBWONM010000114.1:0-16725 GCF_056450045.1 Hydrogenivirga sp. | reverse complement strand
TTTTCTGGAGCGGGCGACGGGATTTGAACCCGCGACCTGCTGCATGGCAAGCAGCCGCTCTACCGCTGAGCTACACCCGCTTGAGAAATATTATAACCATTTCTCTCCCGAATTCCACAGGTGTGGGCTAAGATATTTAGCCATGAGGGTCACGGTAATAGGTGGGGGGTATGTAGGTCTCGTTACGGGTGCCTGCTTTTCCCACCTGGGCAACGAGGTCCTGATAGTTGAGAAGGTTCCCGAAAAGGTGGAGCTCCTGAGAAAGGGGATAAGTCCTATCTACGAGCCGGGTCTTGATGCTCTCCTGAGGGAAGGGATAGACAGCGGTAAGCTCAGCTTCACCACCGATATAAAGGAGGGTGTTGATTTCTCAGAGGTTGTGTTCATCTGCGTGGGAACACCTTCCCTGCCCGACGGCTCTGCCGACCTGTCTCAGGTTGAGGAGGTTGCCCGCCTGACGGCAAAGAATATGAGCTCCTACAAGCTCCTCGTTGAAAAGTCCACCGTTCCCGTAAACACCCACAGGCTCGTGAAGAAAACCCTTCAGAGATACCTTAAAGAGGACATCCCCTTTGATGTGGCTTCAAACCCCGAGTTCCTTAGGGAAGGCTCTGCGGTTGAGGACTTCCTGAACCCCGACAGGATAGTGGTCGGTGTGGAGAGCGAGAGGGCTGAGAGGATAATGAGGGAGCTTTACAGACCTCTAACGGAGAAGGGCTTTCCCCTCCTGGTAACGGACCCTGCCACCGCTGAGCTGATAAAGCACGCCTCCAATTCCTTCTTGGCGATGAAGATATCCTTCATAAACATGGTTGCGGACCTCTGTGAGAGGACCGGTGCGGATGTGGAGCTCGTTGCGGAGGGCATGGGCTACGACAAGAGGATAGGGAAGGACTTCCTGAAGGCTGGGATAGGATACGGTGGTTCCTGCTTTCCAAAGGATGTGAAGGCTTTCATAAAGATAGCTGAGGATATTGGTCTTGACTTTGGACTGCTCAGGGAGGTGGAGAAGATAAACTCCCAGAGGGTAAAGGTGTTCTTGGAGAAGGTTCTAAACGCTCTCTGGACCTTAAAGGATAAGAAGATAGCGGTCTGGGGTCTTTCCTTCAAGCCCAACACCGACGATATAAGGGAAGCTCCCTCCCTGAAGATAGTTCCGGAGCTCCTGAGGAGGGGGGCAAGGGTCTCTGCCTACGACCCTAAGGCTGTGGAAAACTTCAGGAGCCTATTTCCTCCGGGAGAGGACCTCAACTACGTTGGGGATAAGTACGAGGCTGTTAAGGGGGCGGAAGCACTCCTCATACTTACCGAATGGGATGAGTTTTCCAGCGCAGATATGGAGAAGGTGAGGGAGCTGATGGAGCTTCCCATTGTGATAGACGGAAGGAACGTCTTTGAACCTGAGCAGATGAGAAGACTTGGCTTTGAGTACTACTCTATCGGGAGACCTTAAAGACCTCCGGGTAGTGGATGGAATGCTTCTCAAACCACTGCTCAAGGTCCTTGTAGTCGTACTCTCCATCCCTTGAAAACACCTGCTCAAATTCATCAAAGCTCATGCCCTCAAGTATCCCGAGTATGTAATACCTAACACCCGGCTCGTCTTCAGGGTTCATCCTGTAAACCTCCTTGAGGATCTTGAGGGCTCTGTCTATCTCTCCAACCTCCCAGTAGAAGACACCCATATTTATAAGGAGGTTTATTATGTGTCTGTTCGTTGGATGCCTCCACTCGAGCCTGTCGGGGAGCTTTCCGTCTTGGGAGATGAGCTCGTAGGCTTTCCTGTAGCCCTCCTCAAGGACAAGCTCCGCCTCCTTTACCTTCCCCTCCATGTCGTAGATATCGCTCAGGAGTACGTAAGGCTCAAAGTAGTAGGGGTCTTCCTCTATCAGCCTCCTTAGTCCCTCCTTGAGCTCCTCAATCTTGCCGTCCCTCAGGAGCTTTCTGAGCTCTGAAAGCTTTTCGGCTGTCTTTCTCTCTCGGTCAACGAACTCTCTCATACCAGATAATATTAATCGCAAAGGAGGGTGAAACCTTGAGCTTCTTCAAGGGCATGAAGGTACTCCTGCCTCGTAATCCTGCGGGCTATCTCCGGGTAATCCTTAGCCTTGTAGTAGGGGAAGTACTGGTCCATTACGTTCACGGCGAGCTTTGGGTCAATGTCCCTCAAGAACTCCATGACCTCGGGGGTAGTTGATACGTCGTTGGGAAGGACGAGGTGTCTCACTATCAGCCCCCTCACGGCTATGCCGTCGCTATCAACCTCAAGATTGCCTACCTGTCTGTACATCTCCCTTATAGCCGCCTTGGCATGTTCGGGATAGTTTTTAACCTTTGAGTACTTCTTTCCAAACTCCTTTCGCAGGTACTTGAGGTCGGCGAGGTATATATCAACAACTCCATCAAGGAGCTGGAGGGACTCCAAAGAGTCAAAGGATGAGGTGTTGTAAACGATAGGTATCTTTAAGCCTCTCTGGATAGCCAGATAAAGGGCTTCAAGTATCTGGGGGACGACGTGGGAGGGAGAGACTAGGTTTATGTTGTGGACACCCGCCTCCTGAAGCTCAAGCATAAAGCCTGCGAGCTCTTCCGGAGTAACCTCCCTTCCCTCACCCAGATGGCTGACCTCGTAGTTCTGGCAGTAAACGCATCTCATGTTGCAGTAGGAGAAGAATATAGTCCCGCTACCCCTGTAGCCCCTTATGGGAAACTCCTCACCCCTGTGGGGGAAGTAGGAGGACACAAGGGCGTATCTTCCGGTCCTGCAGTAGCCCCGTTCGTCCTCAAGCCTATTCACCTCGCACCTGTGGGGGCAGACCATGCAGGACAGGAGCATCTCCCTCGCCTGCTCTACCCTTTCCTTAAGCTCTCCCTTCTCGTAGAGCTCCATGTAGGAGGAATACTTCATAACTATTAAGTTATATTCTTATCCGATGAAGGTTGAGTTTATAAAATCAACGGAGAAGGATTTCCCTCCCGCCGATAAGCCCGAAGTGGTCTTTGTGGGGAGGTCAAACGTGGGTAAGTCCTCTCTCATAAACATGGTGACCGGCAGGAATATAGCGAGGGTGAGCAAGGAACCTGGAAGGACTAGGGCTATAAACTACTTCCTCCTGGACGACAAGGTTTACCTCGTTGACGTTCCCGGATACGGCTTTGCCCGGGTTCCTCCTCAGGAACAGGAAAGGTGGAAGAGGATGATGGAGAACTACTTCTCGGAGAGAAAGGAGAACATAAAACAGGTCTTTGTACTTGTGGATTCCGTGGTAGGTGTTCAGAAACAGGACAGGCAGATGATAGAGTGGCTTGAATACCTGGGTATCCCCTTTACGGTTGTCCTCACAAAGACGGACAAGGCGAGCCAGAAGGAGCTCTCCAGAACGCTCAGGCAGGTGAAGGAGCTCGTAGGTGAGCTTGCGATAATAACAAGCTCAGCAAAGGAGGGTAAAGGAAGAAAAGAAATACTGAGCAGGATATTTTCATCCTGAAATTAAATATCAAACAATGTTTTAAAATTTCCTCCAAAGTATCTGCCATCTAAGGTCACGTACCTCAGAATCTTCTTCAGGTTCCTAAGACCCCTGAGGTCTTCAGGGGAGCTCAGCTTCCTCTCCCTTCTTCTCCTCACTATCTCCTTGGCACCTTCCTTACCTATGCCGGGTACCCTTAGGAGGAGTTCGTACTCAGCCCTGTTGAGCTCAACGGGGAAGAGGTGTGGGTTCCTCTTAGCCCAGGCCTCCTTCGGGTCAAGATCTTCGGGAAGCCTTCCCCCATCAAGGGGGAGATCCCTGTAGCTGAAGCCGTACTCCCTTATCAGAAAGTCCGCCTGATAGAGCCTGTGTTCCCTCAGCTTTGATTCGGGTGCCCTGTCTTCAAGGGGAGTTTCCTTCACGGGTCTGAAGGCGCTGTAATAGACCCTGCTGAGCCTGAGCTTCCTGTAAAGGTACTCACTGCTCCTTAAAATCTCCTCATCGGTCTCTCCGCAGACCCCTACCATAACCTGGGTTATGTGGCTCTTGCCCCTGTAGTTCTCAAGTATCCTGCTTACCTGAGCTATCTTCGGGACTATGTCCCTGCGAAGGCTCTTACCCCTCGCTATGCTCTTTAACCTCTCTTCGTTGGGAGCCTCTATGTTGATGGAGACCCTGTCCGCAAGCTTCACCGCTTCCTCAAGGGTCTGCTGGCTCACGCCCGGCATGAGCTTCAGATGGACATAGCCTCCGTACCCGTACCTCTCCCTGAGGATCTTTACCGTATCTATCATCTTCTCCATAGTTATCTCGGGGTGGAGGAAGACGCCCGAGGAGAGGAAGAGCCCCTCAACCCTACCCCTCCTGTAGAGCTCCATAAAACCTCTGGCGAGGTCATCAGGTTCAATCAGTAGCCTCGGGGTTGAGCCCCTGTCCCTGCGGAATATACAGTAGTCGCAGTTCTTGTCGCAGTAAGTTGACTGCATCACCTTCAAGATCGGCTTCTTTCCCTTGGGGGTAGAAGCTCTGTAGATGTACCTTTCAAGCTCCGGACCCTTTTCACACTCAAAGGAGGCGAGCCTGCTGAGAAGCCTTATCTTTCGGCGCAGATCCACCTTTCTAAGGATACTCAACTTGACCGATATCATCAACCTTTCCCTTAAAGGAGATATGCTTTAACAAAAGTTTTAGGAGGAACATTCAATGGCAAACCTACAGGAGCTCGCCGTGAGCTTTGGTAAGTTCGTGGCGGAGAGGGACGAGATACAGATAGAGGATATAGACGAAGAGACGGTTGAGGAGGTTGTTCAGGAGTTCATAAGACAGGTTTTGAAGGGGAGGAATTTGAGCGAGGAGGAGTACGCCCTCGTTCAGGTTGCGGTTGAACACGGACTTTTTGATGGAGCGACCGTAAACGAGATGGAAGGCTGAGCTAAAATTAGTTCTGTGGACGAGCTCAGCAGGCTGAGAGAGAGGATAGACCAGATTGACGAGGAAGTGCTCAGGCTCCTGAATGAACGGGCGGAGCTTGCCCGTCTTATAGGGGAGATCAAGAAGAAGAAGAATATGGAGATACACGTTCCCGAGAGGGAGAGAGCCATCTTTGAAAAGATACTCAGGCTCAACAGGGAGAAGTTCGGTGAGAGGTTTCCTTCCGAAGCCCTCGTTCACATATACCGGGAGATTATATCCGCCTGCCTCTCCTTAGAAAAGCCCCTCAAGATCGCCTACCTGGGACCTAAGGCTACCTTCACCCATCAGGCAGCCCTTGAGTTCTTCGGCTTCTCAGCCCAGTACGTGCCCTGTGCTACGATAAGGGACGTCTTCTTAGAGGTTGAGTCCGAAAGGGCGGACTACGGGGTGGTGCCCGTTGAGAACACTATAGAGGGGGTTGTGAACTACACCCTTGACATGTTCCTTGAGAGCGACCTCAAGATCTCGGGGGAGGTGGTGATTCCCATAAGCCTTCACCTTCTCTCAAACTCAGAGGACCTCTCCGAGGTGGAGAAGGTCTACTCCCACAAGGTAGCCCTCGGGCAGTGTAGGAAGTGGCTTGAAAAAAACCTCCCCCACGCCCAGCTGATTGAGACCGAGAGCACCGCAAAAGCCTGTGAGATAGCCTTAGAGGAGGAAGGCTCTGCGGCGGTTGCCAGCGAGGTAGCCAGCTACACCTACCACCTGAATATACTTGCGAGGAACATCCAAGAGAGCAGTGACAACTTCACCCGTTTTCTCGTCGTATCACGCAGGGAGATGAAGCCCACCGGGAAGGACAAGACGAGCCTGATATTTGCGGTCAGAGACGAGCCGGGAGCCCTCTACAGAGCCCTTGAGTCCTTCTACCTGAAGGGTGTTAACCTCACCAAGATTGAGTCAAGACCTTCAAGAAAGAGGGCTTGGGACTACGTCTTCTTTGTTGACCTTGAGGGACACAAGGATGAGGAGAAGGTAAGGGAGGTCCTTGAGGAGCTCAAAAAGAGAACCCAGATGGTCAAGATCCTCGGCTCTTACCCGAAGGCTCTCCTGAGCGAGTGAGCTCAAGACCGAGCATCCTCTTTATATCCGCAACGATTGAGTTGTAGCTGTAAACTGCATTAAGGTAAGCTATCCTGGCGGATTCGTAGTTCTGTCTCGCCTCAAGGAGCTCCACCTGAGAACCGACGCCTTCGGCGTATCTCTGGGTGGCGAAGCTGAGGGTCTCCTTTGCAGCCATCAGGGTATCCTCCCGCGCTTTGAGCTCCTCCTCAGAGCTCCTGAGCTGAGCAAGGAGAGACTCAAGCTCGTTTCTAAGCTTCTTCTCGGTAAACTCTATCTCCCTGCGGACCTTCTCTGCCTCTATCCTCTCCTGAAGGACCCTCTTGGGTCTCTTTCCTCCCTCAAATAAAGTAAAGTCAAGCCTAAGACCGAAGTTATAGCCGTGGCGGTAGTCCTCCTTAAGCTGTCCAGCCTCAAAATCCTTTATGTTCTCAAGGCTGTAGTTAAAGAATAGCCTGAGCTTGGGGAAGTAATCTGACCTCTTGAGCTCTACCTTGGCTACATCCACCCTGTGGGTCCTTCTGAGAACCCGGAGGGTAGTGTTCCCCTCCTTCAGCTTTCGGAAAGGTTCCCTGAGATTCAGGCTCACGGGAGCAAACTCTCCTTCAGGTTTTAGCTCACCCTCCAGACCGAGGAAGCTCTTGAGGGAGTTCAGGGAGGTCCTTAGGTCGCTCTCAGCCCTTATAAGGTCAGCCCTCGCCTGCCTGAGCTGTGCCCTCGCCCTCAGAAACTCGTACCGCGGAACTATCCCCCTCTCGTACTTCTCCTTCACGAGGGAAAAGTACCCCTCCCAGTAGCTCAGGGACTCCCTCTTCTCCTTGAGAACCTCCCTCTTCAGGAGGACAGCCCAGAAGAGCTTTTCTACCTCTGCAAGGAGGGTTGCCCTCACGTCCTCAATCACAGCCTGCTGGAGCTCCTCGCTCCTTTCCGCAAGCCTGAGGGCACTCCAGAGACTCTTATCAAAGAGGGACTGATTGAGGTTCAGGTTAAGGTAGTACTTGTTCTCTGGAACGAAGGAGGATATGTAGTTCTTATCCCATCTGGTATAGCTTGCGCTCAGGCTCACGGTAGGGAGGAGGCTACCCTTGAGCTCCTTTATCCTCTCCTCCAGCTTTCTCAGCTCAAGCTCGGACTTGACGCTCTCTATGTGATTCTTCAGTGCAAGCTCCTTAGCCTCCTCAAGGGTTATGCCCCACCCAAAGGATAGGAGAAGGAAGAAAAGGACGATCATCTCTCCCTCACCTTAGCACCTTCGTAGAGGAACATGAAGCCCTCAACAACTATCCTGTCTCCCTCCTTCAGACCGCCTCTGACCAAGACCCTACCCTCCTGATGGGAGAGAACTTCAACGGGAACCCTGACAGCCCTTGAGTTTCTGACCACCCACAGGAAGCTCTCCCTCTCCGATAGCTGGAGAGCCTGCTCGGGAACGGACACCGCTCTGACCTTAAGGTAATCAAAGGAGACCACCCCGTAGGAGCCGGGCTTTATCCTCCCTTCCCTGTTCTGGTACAGGGCTTTGACGGTAAAGAGCCTGTTTTTATCGGCGGAGGGTGATATGTAGGAGACCTTGAGCCTCCTGCCATCTACGTTGACCTCCTTTCCAACCCTAAGGGTGTGAGCTACCTCCTGAGGGACTTTGAAGACGAACCTTATCGGTGAGAAGCTCACGAGCTCGTAGGTTCCCGTCTGAGGACTAACGTAATCCCCTACCTCCACGAGCCTCCTCAGGACAAAGCCATCTATCGGGCTCCTTAAGAGCGTTCTCTCAAGTTCTATCCTCTTCCTCTCTAAAAGCGCCTTAAGGGAGCTTACCTGAGCCTTCAAGACGCTGAGGCGAGTCTTAGCCTCTTCGTACTCCTCCCTGCTTATAAGCTCTTTTTCGTAGAGGGCTTTCCTCCTCTCATAGACAGCCCTCTGATTCTCAAGCTCGCTCTCGGCACGTTTTAGGTTTGCGAGAGCCTCCTCATAAGCCTTCCTGTAGGTTGAGTCCTCTATCTTGAGGAGGGGTTCTCCCTTTTTCACCCTTTCCCCCTCATCTACAAACAGCCTCACAACCCTTCCGCTTACCTCCGGCTTCAGGACGAGAGAGTGAACAGCCTCAAAGAAACCGCTCGTTCTGTACTTTATGTAGTGCTCACCAAACTCAGCTGGGGTGGTCCTTACCTCAAAGACCCTCTCCCCCTTCTTACCCTCCGTCTTCTTCTCACCAGTGCAGGAGAGGAGAGAGAGGAAGATCAGGAAGACCACCGCTACTGACTGACCCGTCATAAGGCGTATTATAATACCACCCATGTACAGATTCTTCATAAACCGCCCGGTGACCACCTTCATGCTCATGCTCTCCTTCGTTATCCTCGGCATATACGCCTACAGGAACATCCCCGTTGACAGGTTCCCCGACGTTGACTTCCCCATGGTCGTCATAAGCACAACCTATAAGGGGGCAAACCCCTACGTCGTTGATACAACGGTAACACGGGTCATAGAGGAGGACCTCGCCAGCATCAGCGGAGTTGATGCGATCATATCCAAGAGCTACACAGGTCTTTCAAGGATAACTGTGGTCTTTGACCTTGACAAGGATATTGATGTTGCAGCCCAGGAGGTAAGGGACATAGCCCAGAGGGCGTTCAGGAGGCTACCTGAGGGTGCCGATCCCCCGGTTGTCAGGAAGCTGAATACCTCCCTGTCTCCCATAATGGCGGTTCTCGTCTATGGAGATGTGGACTACGATGTGGTCTCCTTCTTCGCGGACAAGGTGGTTAAGAGGGAGTTTGAGAGGGTAAGGGGTGTGGGGGAGGTTCACTTAGGGGGCTTTAGGGACAGGGTTCTCTGGATAAGGGTGGACCCCGACAGGCTGAGCGCGAGGAACATGACCGTTGGGGACGTTATAAACGCCTTCAAGAGGAATCATGTAGAGACGCCTGCCGGCGTGATTTACAGCAAGAACAGGGAGTACGTCCTGAGGATAGTGGGAAAGTTCAGGAACGCTTCGGAGCTCAACGATATGGTCATAGGGAGGGGCGTGAGGCTGAGAGACGTAGGGCACGCTGAGTTTTCCTACGATGAGCGCAGAAACGCTGTGCGCTTCAACCTCAAGTCTGCTGTAGCCCTTATAATCTACAAGGAGAGCAAATCAAACACCGTTGAGACCTCCAAGAGGGTCTGGGAGAAGATAGAGGAGCTCAGGAGGATAGCTCCAAAGGGAGTGAAGATTGACGTAAACTACGATGCCTCCGTCTTCATAGAAAGGAGCGTAAAGGACGCAACCCACGAGATAGCGGTGGGGAGCCTTCTGACCGCCCTCGTTGTCTTCCTCTTCTTGGGAAGCCTCCGCTTCACCCTCATACCCGTCTTAGCCATACCCATATCCATCCTCGGGACGGTATTCCTCCTCTACCTCACGGGCAACTCACTCAACACCATGAGCCTTCTGGCTCTCGCTGTCGCTGTTGGGATAGTTATAGACGACGCCATAGTCGTCCTTGAGAGCATATACAGGAGGAACGAAGAGGGGCTCAGAGGAAAGGAGGCAGCTATAAAGGGGACGCGCATAGTGGTGTTCGCTCTGCTCGCCTCAACCTCTTCCCTCATAGTCATCTTCCTGCCCGTCCTCTTTCTCAAGGGACCTATAGGGACCTTCTTCGGTGTCTTCACCCTCTCCCTCATAACCTCCATAGCGATATCCTATCTCGTCTCAGTCTCCTTCACTCCCATGCTCTCTGCAAGGCTCGTGAGGGCTGGAGGCAAGAACCCCTTCATGAGAGCTTACGAGAGGTTTGAGGGCTGGTTTGACCGCCTCCTCAGATGGTCTCTTGACCACAAGCTCCTCGTGGTGCTCTTCTCCCTCGGGACCGTGGTGGGGGGCTTCCAGCTCGCAAAGATGACGAAGAAGGAGTTCTTCCCCCTCGTGGACGAGGGCAGGTTCATCATAAGGTTTGAGACGCCCTTGGGCTCTTCCTTTGAGTTCACCAACAGGAAGGCGAAGGAGATAGAGAGGGCTATAATGGGGAACCCCTACGTTCTGAGGTACGGGATGGCTGTGGGTGAAGGGTTGATAAGCCCAACGGTGAACGGAGGGATGTTCTTCGTTACCCTCAAAGACAGGGATGAAAGACCCCACCAGAGGGTGGTCATGGAGATGATAAGGAGGGAGATAAGGAAGATAAAGGACCTCAGGGCTTCCGTTGAGGTACCCTCCGTTGTGGGTGCGAGGGGAGGAAGGCAGACGGACATCCAGTATGTCGTCAGGGGGGACTCCCTTGAGGAGCTGGGGAGGATAGCCCAGAAGCTGAAGACCTTCCTTGAGGAGGCTGGCGGTTACACCGATGTTGATACGGACATAAGGATAAACCAGCCGGAGGTGAGGATAACCATAGACAGAAACAGGCTCTACGACCTCGGGCTCTCGGTCAGGGATATAGGGGATACCCTGAGTGCCCTCTTTGGCAAGCTCTGGATAGGAACCTACGAGCTCGGTTCGGAGAGCTACGATGTTTATATAAAAGCCCGAGAGGGCTTCCTGAAGAGCTATGAGAACCTTAAGAGGGTTTACCTGAGGGCGGGAAGTGGAGAGCTCGTCCCCCTTACCTCGGTGATAAGGTATGAGCTCGCCCCCGGCTACACCGTTATCAACAGATACAACAGGCAGTACTCCTTCATCCTCTTCGCCAACCTTGAGGGGAAGAGCCTCGGCACTGCGGTTGAGGAGATAGAGGGCTTCCTCAGAAATATACTCCCTCCCGGATACACCTACGAGCCCACGGGAGCCACCAAGGAGTTCCAGAGGGCTTTTAAGGGTCTCGCCTTTGCGCTGGTAGTTGCCGTAATAGGTGTCTATATGGTTCTCGCCTCCCTATTTGAGAGCCTCATCCATCCCTTCACCGTCATGCTTACTCTTCCCCTTGCGGTTTCTGGAGTCTTCGGTCTCCTTTACCTTTCCGGCAACAGCCTCAGTGTACCTTCCTACTTTGGGATAATCCTCCTCATAGGTATAGTGGCGAGGGACTCGGTCCTCTTCATAGAGAGGATAGTCCAGCTGAGGAAGGAGGGGGAAGGCGTGAGAGAGGCTATAATGAAGGCGAGGAAGGAGAGGCTCAGACCTATACTTATGACCACCCTTACCATAATGTTCGCCCTCCTCCCCGTTGCCCTCGGGCTGACAGAAGGCTCTGAGCTCAGAAAGCCCCTCGCCCTATCCGTCATAGGTGGTCTGATAACAGCCCTTCCCCTAAGCCTGATAGTTATACCTGTAGTTTACGAGTCCTTTGAGAAGCTCAGTTCCCTCCGCAATCGGTCTCTTCCCGGTAAAGGTTGAGGAGCTCCGCAGAGCTTTTTCCCCTTACGAGCTCAATCTTAGCCAGCTCCTCCTCCTCATAGCACCCGCTTCCTCCATTCACGAAGTACTCAAAGCCCTTGAGCCTGTAGTTTCCCACCTCCCACTCCTCCTCAAAAGCCCAGCCTGTGAGGGTTTCATGGTCTCCCGTCCTCAGGGTGTAGGGTCTTCCCTCCGAACGGAGCCTCTTTGCCTCAACACCCTCAACACCGAGTATGAGGGGGTCCCTACCGTCGGGTGAGTTGTCGTATATGATTGAAAAGGATATATCCCTGCAAAGGACGGACAGCCTTCCCTCCCACCCGTAGGGTCTGTCGGTTATACTGCAGTCATCCGCCTTCCTCTTCTCAACCGTCAGGCTTGAACAGGACACAAGGAAAAGAAAGAGGCACAGGATGACCTTCATCACCCCTAAATATAGGCTTGTGTTCTACACTTTTGTATAATCCATTGGGAGGAAGATCATGTGGAGAGTTGTATATACAGGTCAGAGACCCCATCACGAGAACATGGCTCTTGACCAGATAATGCTTGAGCTGAAGTCCGAAGGTCGCATACCCAACACGATAAGGTTTCTCCAGTTCAAGCCCGAGTGCGCCCTGATAGGTTACCATCAGGCTGTTGAGCAGGAGGTAAGGGAAGAGTACACCTCAAGGGAAGGAATAGAGGTCGGGAGGAGGATAACGGGCGGTGGAGCCATATACTTTGACGAGAGCCAGATAGGCTGGGAGGTCATAGCTGACAGGAGGGACTTCGGGGATGCGAGCTACGAAGAGATAACGAGAAGGATATGCACAGCGGGTGCGAAGGCACTCCAGAAGCTTGGGATAAACGCCCAGTTCAGACCCCGCAACGATATTGAGGTTGAGGGCAAGAAGATATCGGGAACGGGCGGAGTCTTTGAAGGAAACTCCTTCCTGTATCAGGGAACCGTCCTCGTTGACTTCAACGTTGAGAGGATGCTCAAGTCCCTCCAGATACCTGTTGAGAAGCTCACCTCAAAGGGAATAAAGGCTGCGGAGGACAGGGTAACCTGGCTAAAGAGGGAGCTGAAGAAGGTTCCCACGAGAGAGGAGATATTTGAGGCTTTCATAGAAGCCTTTGAGGAGGAGTTCGGGATAAAAGCCCAGTGGGGTGAGCTCACCGAAGAGGAGAAGAGGCTCCTTGAGGAGAAGAAGGACTACTTCAGGAGCGAGGAGTGGGTATATCACGTCAAGCGTGCTCCCGAGAGCTCGGAGGTTCTCTTCGGCATATACAGGTGTCCGGGAGGGACCTTCAGGGTATCCGCCAAGGTTGATACAGAGAGGAACCTGCTCCAGCAGGTTGTTATTAACGGAGACCTCTTCATAAACCCAAAGAAGCTCATCTACGACCTTGAGGCGTACCTCAAGCACACACCCGTTCAGGACGTAGAGAGGAGGATAAGAGAGTTCTTTGAGAAGAACCCCTTTGAGAGCGTGAACCTCACACCCGATGACTTCGTTGAGGCTGTCATGTTTCCTCTCAGAAAGCTTGAGGCTCAGGACCTTGGACTGAAAAAAAAAGAGCTGAATAAGGTAATAGGGAGCATAGGCGGAAGCCTAAAGGAGAACATCAAAAACGCCAAGGTCATGCTCCTGCCTTACTGCGCCAAGCCCTCCTGGTGTGACTACAGGCATACCGACGACTGCGGTGAGTGCGGTGGTTGCACGGTTGGAGACCTCTACCGCATGGCTTACGAGAGGGGGATGATACCCATAACCATAACGAGCTTTGAGATGCTAAGAGACACCCTCCAGTGGTGTGCCCAGAACGGCTACACCTACATAGGACACTGTTGTTACGAGTTCTACGAGAAGCGCTACGAGATATTCCGCAAGGCTAAGGACTGGGGAGCAAACGGGGTCCTGATAGACATAATAGGTACTACGTGCTACGACCTTGGGGTTGAAGAAGAGGAGAAGGCATACCACGGCGAGTTTCAGGTAGAGCTTGACCTCTTCGTTGAGGATTCAGAGAAGATCCTCTCCCTAAAGGAAAAGGTTGAGGAGCACAACGGAAAGGAGAGAAGGGAGAGACCCAAGCCTGCGGAAGCTCTTAGGGAGTTCATCCCCGAGTACTACAAGATACCAAAGGCTGTCTCCGGTCCGGAGGAGGACAGGACGCGCCTCCCCATAGTGAAAGAGAAGGACAAGGAGGTAGGCTTCATAAACGGAGAGAAGGTTAGCTACGAGAGAGCTCTTGAGGAGGCTGTTAGGTTGCTCCTTGAGGCTCAGAGACCAACCATTATCGTTGGACCCCTCGTCCTGTGGAGCTGGAGCGAGGAGAGTAGGGAGAAGGCGAGGCTTGTGAAGGAGCTAAAGAGCCTCTTCCCCAACCTGAACGTCCACGTCCTTCCCGATTACAGACCCAAGAACAAGAGCTTTGACCCCTCCCGGGAGATAGACCCACCCAATCCCCACCTCTCCATACTCCACGGCAACCACGACCTCACGCTGATGCTCGGTGTCCACTGCTACAGAACCGACTTCGTGATAAGGCTCCTGAGAAAACACACAGACACCAGGATAGTGACCCTGTGTAACCTCTACGGACACCCCGATGCGGACGTATCCCTGAGCGGTATGAACCCAGCGAAGCTGAAGGGGTTTGTGGAAAAAACTACTAAGAGACAATTAAGCGAAGCATAGGCTCCTGCTCTTCAATCTTCAGGCTGTAATTAACTATTTCGCAGGCTAACTGTGCCATTTGTATGAAGTTCTGTACACTGTAATTAGTTCCTATATACCAATTTCCCCTAAGCTTGTCCTTGTGTTTGGTTGATAAATCAATTCTGTTGCCATACAATTCTTGTATGTTTTTTGATATAAATACCCTTTTCTTCCCACGTCCCTTCTTATAAAACACATTTAAGAAGCCGTGATGCTCATCTTCAATTAGATTTAGAAGAGTTTTTACCAAATCTTTCATATACTTAAAGTTATAATGCTTACCCTTATAAACTAATAGAAACTGTCTAAATTTTTTGCTCTTGGTTTTAAGTATTGATGCAGTCTGAAGATAATTGGGTTTATACCTACTTTCATCCGTATTGTGGTCATCATATATATCGGGCTTAGATACATATAAAGGCATATCCTGAGATATTTCTTGTAAAAATTGACGTACTATGTTTATATCAACATCCGTGTTTATTTTTTGACTTAGCTTGTCAGATATTAAATCCACAAGTAATTCTTCAGGTTCAGATACTATATCATGCCAAACCTCTGCTATATGTAGCTTGGTCAACAGGGCGCTACGGGCACACTTAATAGATTCTCCATTTGAAATAGAGTTCTTGCTCAGATACTTTTTAAATTGCTCCTCCGCATAACTGATATTATCAAGTATGTTAAAACTAACAAACTTTCTATCGTCCCACTTTATATTCCTTTCTGTGGGAAGGTAAAACCACCACTCCTTACCATTCGTTAAGATTGCTAGTTCTATTCCTTCTGTATAGGCATAACGTAGTAGCTGTTCCTCATGGGCAGATAAAATTTCACCTATATTTTTTGCTTCTATGAAAACTACAGGTCTTTTACCTACGAACAAAGCGTAATCCACTATACCTCTGGCAGACTTATATTGTGGAACTACTTCTTCGCTCCAAGTATCCCATCCTAATGCCTCAAGCACAGGCAGTATTATGTATTGACACACTTGATGCTCATTTAAGTTGGGTCTTTGGTTGAGCTTATTAGCTAAGCTCCCAAGTACATCTATTAAAGCCATCCTGCTATTCTAAACTAATATATCACACACGTAACATAACTCAAACCTGCCCCATGAGCATCAGCTGTCTCATCGTCTCCTTGTAAGCCCTCTGGACTTCCTGGGCAGCCTTCTGGACATCTTCAAAGCCAAGTATGCCTGCGGATATGGCGAGGTTCCGGCATCCAGCCTTTACGACCTCTGCAACCCTGTAGGGCATTATGCCGCCGATGCACACTATTGGCTTTTCCGATATCCTGACTGCCTCCTTCAGGGCTTCAACACCTACGAGCTTGTACTTCTCCTTTGTCGTTGTGGGATATATGGAACCAAAGCCTATGTAGTCTATGGGAAGCTCCTGAGCTCTCCTGACCTCCTCAAGGCTGTTTGCGGTGTAACCTATGTAGAGCTTATCCCCCACCACCTTCCTCACCGCTTCAGGAGGAAGGTCCTCCTTGCCCACGTGAACTCCGTCCGCATCAACGGCAAGGGCGAGGTCTGCCCTGTCGTTAACTACCAAGTCTGCGTTGTACTTACGGGTGAGCTCCCTGAGCTTCAGGAGCTCCTCATACATCTCCCGGGTGTTTTTATCCTTGAAGCGATACTGAACAGCGGTAACACCGCCCTGAAGAGCCTTCTCTATAGTCTCAAGTAGGTCCCTTCCTTTGAAGTACTTGTCATCGGTTATGAGATATATGGTAAGTTTCATCTTTTCCTGGTTAACCAAACCGCACACTTGTGCAGTCCGGTACGGGGGTATTTATATCCCGCCTCTTCAGGGTGCCCATAGCCCCCGCTGGCGGTATTTGGACACCCATAGACCCTGCCCCAGGTCGCAGGATCTTGCGTCCCCGTAAGGGGATTCTCCCCACGTCCCCTGAAATTAGCAAAGCTTTCAAGGGAGAGAGACACCTGGGAGTTTTCCGCCTCTCAGGGGAGAGCGCAGTCAGCACCGCTACCCTCAGCACTCGCCAGAGATTGTACGAAGCCCCTCTCGGAAACTTCGGAGCGGACGGGTTCCTTCCATCGGTTGACCCATCAGCCCTCCCTGACTCACACTGAGGGCTTTCTATCAATGCTCTGTAATTCTTAGGTATCCTTTCGTATAGTCCAAGACCCCTCCTTGCTATCACCCACGCACTCGCTACGTCCTTTGTGAGACTAAGCTGTGGTGCATATTTGAGCATTCCTATCACGCTCGTATATGCAGGATTCACCTCCCTAACAGCTATACCGTATCTCCTTGCAAGGCTAACTATCCTCTCTTTCAGCTTTTTGTATGAGAAAAGGTGCTTTATCCTCCTTGACTTCCTTCCTGTGTAGTCTCCCCTAAAGCCTTTGTCCTTGATTTTGAGCTTTTCAAGGGCTATCCCCTTCCTCTTTTCTAAGGCAAGTCTAACTATCTCATGAGCGTATATCCATGCCCAGTAATCTCTCTTTTCTTTCCTCCCGTCCCACAGGTGAGGTGTAGGTATCTCTCCGTAGCTTTTCAGGTTCCCGTCTTTCCCTACCTCCGCCCAGGCTATGTGTGCGGGAAATGCGTTAAGGTCTATTCCTATTGCTCCCTTGCTAAAGTTTATCTCTATCTCCGGCACTTCTTCCTCAAAGGTTATGTAGCAGTAATACCTTGAGTTCCTCTTTTGAATC
>NZ_JBWONM010000113.1:0-6566 GCF_056450045.1 Hydrogenivirga sp. | reverse complement strand
ACAGCCTCCCTTCCCCTCAGCTCCTTTAGAGCCTTGGGTATCAGTCCTTCCCTGTAAGGATACACCCTGTAAACCCCCTCTCTTTTGAATAGGATCTTGAGGCTCTTATCAAGGAGGGTTACCTCTGCAGAGGGCTTATCCGGATAAGCCTCCGGGACGCAGACGAGAGTCTCCCTACCCTTCAGGTGTTTTACCCTGAAACAGAACCTTCTAGGCTCCTCCTTTATGTAGTACCATCCCTTTCCTGTAAAGCCTTCGGGGATAACATCTTTGTCGGAGGGGATAAGGTAAACGAGAGTCCCTATTCTTAGAACTCTAAACTCGGGTTCTGGCAGGGGCTTTGGTTCCTTCTTTATTCCGCAAGATGATATCAATATAAAATTCAAAAGAATAAAACCGAATTTTAAAAACCTTAACATCGCCTTAAAGATATATTATAAACCATTATCTGTTTTATAAGCTACCATAGGCTTGACATGAGAGGAAAATTTCTTAAAATAAGAGCTCGCAAGTGTGGTAGCTGCGATTTTAAGATTTATTCTTTGCCTTTAAAAGGAGGTGGGTGTCATGGAAAGGAAGGTTAAATACATCACAAAGCTTGAGCTTCTGGACAAACTTTCCTCCAAAGAGAGGGAGGAGCTCAAAGAAGTTACAGATAAATTCGCCTTCAGGACAAACAATTACTACAACTCTCTTATAAACTGGGAAGACCCAGACGACCCTATCCGGAGGATTGTCATACCCACGACCGAAGAGCTTGAGGTGTGGGGCAGGCTTGACGCCTCCAACGAGAGCAAGTATATGAAGGTTCACGGCTTGGAGCACAAGTATCCCGACACAGCTCTCCTGCTTGTTACGGATGTCTGCGGTATATACTGCAGGTTCTGCTTCAGGAAGAGGCTCTTCATGAACGACAACGACGAGGTCGCGAGGGATGTGTCCGAGGGTCTTGAGTACATAAGGAACCACCCGGAGGTAAACAACGTCCTCCTCACAGGGGGAGACCCCCTCGTTCTCGCCACCTTCAAGCTTGAGAAGGTCCTCAAGGCTCTTGCAGAAATCCCCCACGTGAGGATAGTCAGGATAGGAACCAAGATGCTTGCGGTCAACCCCTTCCGCGTTATAGACGACCCTGAGCTCCTTGATCTCTTTGAGTGGTTCAACACCCACACGGGTAAGAAGCTCTACCTGATGAACCACTTCAACCATCCGAGGGAGCTTACAAAGGAGGCTAAGGAGGCTATCGGGCTCGTTCAGAAGACTGGAACGACCCTGACGAACCAGACCCCGATACTTAAGGGTATAAACGACGATGTTCAGACCCTGAGGGAGCTCCTTGAGGAGCTGTCCTTTATAGGTGTGCCTCCCTACTACGTCTTCCAGTGCAGACCCACAGCCGGAAACAAGACCTACTCCACGAAGATAGAGGAGACCATAGATCTAGTTGAAGAGGTAAGGTCCAAGATGTCTGGGCTCGCCGCAAGGGTCAGGTATGTTATGTCCCATGAGACGGGTAAGATAGAGATTCTCGGAAAGACGAGCGAGCTTGTGTTCTTCAGGTACCACAGGGCTGCGGACCCTGACAATGCGGGCAAGTTCATGGTTTACAGGAGGAATCCGGAGGCTCACTGGTTTGACGACTACACGGAGCTCGTAGAAGAGTACAGGGTTGAAACTTCAGAGCAGTGCGTTTAACTTCTTTATCCTGATGGAGGTAAATCCCTACTACATACTCCTTGCGAAGCTGGAGGAGGAGATCTCCTTCCAGAGGAAGGTTATAAACACCTTCATGTTTGCCCAGCAAAAGCCCACGAGGGAGATAACCCTGAAAACCGTTGACATACTGCGCAGGCTCACCCAGGGTCTGCGCCTCATCTCTCTCGTCCTTGACGAGCTTGAGTCTATGACGGACAAGTACATGAAGGAGCAGGCGCTTCTCCTTACCTCCGAAAGCCTCTCCCTCGCCTCCCTTCTCCTTCCAGCCCTTGAATCAGCCTCGCCCCTCTTCCTTGAGAGCCTTATGGTGTATGAGGAACCGATCCTTGACAGGCTTGAGGCTGTTGCTGAGTTCATTGAGAACTCCCTTCAGGACTACGAGGAGCTCGCCACCGAAGAGATATCCCAGACTATAGAGGACATAATGAGGACCCTTGAGTACCACATAAGGCTTGGGGAGAGGTCTATGGGCAAGATAGTCTAATGAACCTCTTTATAGTTGAGTCTCCCACAAAGGCGAAGACCATCCAAAGGTATCTGGGGAAGGGCTTTCTGGTGAGAGCAACCTTCGGACACATCAAGGACCTACCTCCTAAGGAACTGGGCGTTGATGAGGAGACCCTTTCAGCCCGCTACGTCTACGTGAAGGGGAAGAAGAAGGTAGTCCTCCAGATAAAGAAGCTCTCCAAGGAAGCTGAGACCGTTTACATAGGCACAGACCCAGACAGGGAAGGGGAGGCTATCGCCTACTTCGTAAAGAAGGAGATAGAGAGAACCGCCCGAGATATTAGGAGGGCAGTTTTTTATGAGATAACACCCTCAGCCATAAAAGAGAGCATAGCAAAGGCTGGGGATATAAACATGAACATGGTTCACGCTCAGTTCGCAAGGAGGATACTTGACAGGCTCATAGGCTACAAGATTTCTCCCCTCCTCTGGAGGGCATTCAGAAACTACAAGCTCTCCGCTGGAAGGGTTCAATCACCCGCTCTCAGGCTCATAGTTGAAAGGGAGAGGGAGATAGAGAGCTTTAAGGTAAAGAAGTACTACTACGTGAAGGCACTGCTTGAGAAGGACGGAAGGCAGTTCGTAGCGACCTACGACTACCGCTACGAGAACCCCTCAGATGCGAAGGAGATAGCGGACAGGATAAGAGATGCCATCTATGCGGTTCTCAGGGTTGAGAGAAAAGAAGAGAAGGTAGCTCCTCCCAAGCCCTTTATAACCTCTTCACTCCAAAGCGAAGCGAATACGAGGCTCGGTTTCCCTACCGACAAGACCCAGTCCATAGCTCAGAAGCTTTACGAGCAGGGCTTGATAACCTACCCGCGGACCGACAGCTACAGGATGAACACCCAAAAGGCAAAGGAGTTCATGAAGTACATAGAGCAGAGGTTTGGACCGGAGTACGTCGGAAGGCTCAGGAGGTTCAGGGAGAGACCCACCTCTCAGGGTGCCCACGAGTGTATAAGACCGACCTCCCTCGGCAGGAATGCTGGTAAGGGGGAGTACGCCCAGCTCTACCAGATCATAGAGAGCAGGACCCTTGCGAGCCTGATGGCTGATATGCTCGTAGAGAAGGAAACCGCTCACATAGAGGTGAGCTCACCGAAACTAAAGAAGCCAATAACGATGGTTGCAAAGGGACTTAAGATCCTATTTCCGGGGTGGTCAAAGGTGTACCCCTCAGATATCAAAGAAGAGGAGCTCCCCCAGCTTGAGGAGGGGGATATACTGAGGCTGATCAAAGTTTATGTTGAGGAGAAGAAGACCCAGCCACCTCCCAGATATACAGAGGGGAGTCTCGTAAAGACCCTTGAGAAGCTCGGCATAGGGCGCCCTTCAACCTATGCGACCATAGTCAAGACCCTAAAGCAGAGGGGTTATGTCCACACCCGTAAAAGGGCGCTCGTCCCAACTGAGATAGCCTTTCAGGTGGTTGATTTCCTCGTGGAGAGGTTCCCGACCCTTATGGACTACGAGTTCACAGCAATGATGGAAAAGGCTCTTGATGAGGTTGAGGAGGGAAAGAGAGACTGGAAGAAAGTGGTAAGAAAGTTCATGAACAGGGTTATGGAGGTTGCTGTTTGATGTGGCCCAGGGCGGAATCGAACCGCCGACACCCCGGTTTTCAGCCGGGTGCTCTACCAACTGAGCTACCGGGCCTGAGAGATTAATTATTATAGCCTTATAATTAGGTTATGACAATAAAGATAACCCCCTGCGGTGCAGCAAAGACTGTAACCGGAAGCTGTCATCTCGTTGAGGCTAAAGGTCTCAAGCTCCTAATAGACTGCGGTATGTTTCAGGGAGCTGACGAAGACATGAACTACCAGCCCTTTCCCTTCAATCCCAGAGATATTGACTACATCATACTCACCCATGCCCATATAGACCACTGCGGTAGGATACCGCTCCTAGTTAAGGAAGGTTTCCGGGGAAAGATACTCTGCACACGCCCGACCGCCCAGATAGCCAGGATAATGCTCTTAGATGCGGCAAAGGTAATGGAGGAGACCTACAGGAGCAGACTCAAGAAAGCGGAGAGGGTGGGAGAGATAGTGAACCCGCCCCTTTACGAAGAGCTTGATGTCCTTGAGAGCTTTGATGCCTTTCACACTCCCTATCTGAACTATGAGAAGGAGTACACCCTCGCTCCAGGCTTGAGCTTTACACTTAAGGATGCCGGACACATACTCGGTTCTTCCTTCGTTGAGCTCAAGATTGATAACCTCAGGATAACCTTCTCAGGAGACCTTGGGAACAGGGACAAGCCCATAGTTAGAGACCCTTCAGACCCAGGAAGGGCGGACTACCTCTTCATTGAAACAACTTACGGCGACAGAAGGCACAAGAGCTTCAAGGAGTCAAAGGAGGAGTTTGAGGATGCAGTCCTCCAAACGCTCTACAGGGGAGGAAACGTTCTCATACCCTCCTATGCCTTGGAGCGGGCACAGGACATACTTTTCGTTTTGAGGGAGATGTATGAGAGGGACATACTCCCAGAGTGTCAGGTATTCCTTGACAGTCCTCTTGCCATAAACGCAACACGCATATTTCTGCAGAATCCAGAGTTCTTTGATAGAGAGACTTACAGGATCTTCAAGGAAAGGGACCCCTTCAGCTTCCCTTACGTGAAGTTCACTCGCACCGTTGAAGAGTCAAAGAAGATAAATGACATAAAGAGCGGAGCGATAATAATAGCGGGCAGTGGGATGCTGACAGGAGGGAGGATACTCCACCACCTTAAGCACAACCTCTGGAGAGAGGAGTGTAGCCTTATCTTCGTGGGCTTTCAACCTAAGGGTACCCTTGGGCGGAAGATAATAGAGGGGGCGGAGAAGGTGAGGGTCCTCGGTGAAGAGATCGCTGTGAGGGCACAGATCTTTACCATAAACGGTTTCTCCTCCCACGCAGACCAGGAGGAGCTAACCCAGTGGTTGTCGGCAGCCTCACCCCTAAAGACCTTTCTGGTTCACGGCGAGCCCGAAAAGATGGAGGTCTTCTCAAAACACATAAAAAATAGGCTTGGTCTTGAGAGCTACTCACCCTCCTACGGTGAGGTTTTGGAGTTTTGAATGGCGTCCCCGGGAGGACTCGAACCTCCGACCTCGAGATTAGGAATCTCGCGCTCTATCCGCCTGAGCTACGGGGACAGCCGAGAATAAAAGTATAGCTATACCTAGCCCTTTTTTCAAGTAAACCCTTCCACATCCCCAGTGGGTCAGGCAAAAACCTCTTGACACCCATCTGAAAATGGTCTATATTAATAGACCGCTTTGAAGGATAGCGAGTCCCGAGAGGCTCGCCTGGCTCCTTGGCAACTGAATAGGGGGAAGGAATCCTCAGTATCTGGGGTTCTTTTGAACTGTAAAGAGTTTGCTTGTGCCCTATTTCCATGAAGAGTTTGATCCTGGCTCAGCGCGAACGCTGGCGGCACGCCTAACACATGCAAGTCGTGGGGCAGCAGACCCTCCTTCGGGAGGGTGCTGGCGACCGGCAAACGGGTGAGTAACACGTGGGTAACCTACCCCCAGGAGGGGGATAACCCCGGGAAACCGGGGCTAATACCCCATAATGCCGAGCATCACTGAGGTGTCTCGGCCAAAGGGGGCCTCTGCTCTGCATGCTCCCGCCTGGGGATGGGCCCGCGGCCCATCAGGTTGTTGGTGGGGTAACGGCCTACCAAGCCTATGACGGGTAGCCGGCCTGAGAGGGTAGCCGGCCACAGCGGGACTGAGACACGGCCCGCACCCCTACGGGGGGCAGCAGTGGGGAATCGTGGGCAATGGGCGAAAGCCTGACCCCGCGATGCCGCGTGCGGGAAGAAGCCCTTCGGGGTGTAAACCGCTGTCAGGAGGGACGAAGGGACCGTGGGCTAATACCTCACGGTTTTGACGGTACCTCCAGAGGAAGGGACGGCTAACTACGTGCCAGCAGCCGCGGTAATACGTAGGTCCCGAGCGTTGCGCGGAGTCACTGGGCGTAAAGCGTCCGCAGCCGGCTGGGTAAGCGGGATGTCAAATCCCGCCGCTTAACGGCGGAACGGCATCCTGAACTGCTCAGCTTGAGGCACGTCCGGGCAGGCGGAATTCCCGGGGTAGCGGTGAAATGCGTAGATCTCGGGAGGAACACCGAAGGGGAAGCCAGCCTGCTGGGACTGTCCTGACGGTCAGGGACGAAAGCCAGGGGAGCGAACCGGATTAGATACCCGGGTAGTCCTGGCCGTAAACCATGGGCGCTAGGGCTTGTCCCTTTGGGGCAGGCTCGCAGCTAACGCGTTAAGCGCCCCGCCTGGGGAGTACGGGCGCAAGCCTGAAACTCAAAGGAATTGGCGGGGGCCCGCACAA
>NZ_JBWONM010000112.1:0-4027 GCF_056450045.1 Hydrogenivirga sp. | reverse complement strand
AGGACGAGCTCTATGGAGGTCTTCAGGCTTATCCTGTGCCCCACAGATACGAAAACGGGAGAGACGTTGTCCTTAGTTCTCACCACAGCACCCAGTATTCTACCTCTGTACTTGAGGTAAGAGTATGAGCCTCTCCTTCCGTCCGGCTCCTTATAGTAGCCAAAGAGCCTCGTTTTGGCAACACCCACGCTAACCTCCCCGGTCTCAACGCCGAAGTGGGAGGCTATTCCACAGCCCCGGGGGTGGGCAATCCCCTGCCCGTCTATGAAGTAAAGGTCTGGCTTTAGCTCCGCCTCTTTATAGAGCTTCAAAAGCAGGGGGAGCTCCCTGAAGGCGAGGAAGGTGGGTATGTAGGGGAAGCTGACCTCATCCTCAACCACGTGGCTGTATATGGGCTTCAGGCTTTCAAGCTCAAGGACAACGAGGCTTGCCCATGCCCTCGTGGGGTTCTCATCTATCTTCTCAAAGGTGAGGTCCATACCTCCGACAGTCTCAAGCTTTTCGTAGTCGTCCTTCTGGATAACCTTCTTTGCACAATTTATCTGGATGCGTTTGAGCTCCTCTACTGACAGTGGGGCGCCTCTACCCTCTTCACCTCTCCCCAAGGCTCAACCTCCTCAAAGACCTCACTCTGAAACCTTTTTATCTTAGCACCAAGATCCCTCCAGCAGTCTTTGGAGAGACCTGCCTTCAGGCAGGTGTTTTCAAGAAACTCAACGGCGTTCCAGCCGTACCTCAGAGGAACCTGAGGTAGAAGAAGTCCCTTGGCATCACCGAGCTCAACTATCAGTCCATCAACACCGACCGTGACGGCGTGGGGAAGCTCCTCCGGAGGCACCTCCTCAGGCTCTGTCAGGATTGAGAGCTCCCAGATTGTCCTGTCAAGCTCCTCCTCTCTCAGGGGAGGAAAGCGGGGGTCTCTGAAAGCTGCACTGATAGAGGAGTAGAGGACAGCCTGCCACAGAGGGTAAAGGGGGTAGGGAACGCCTATACACCCCCTCAGCTCCCTCTCGGGAAAGGTCAGCAGGGTTGTGAAGACACCCCTCTTGGAGGAGAACTTCTCCCGGAATTGGGAAGGGACCACGGGCTCTCTGCCCCGCAGTACGCTCTGGACAGCGACCCTCCCTAAGGTTATAAGTTCTTTAGCCTCTTCTAAGCTCAGCATTCACCTTTTCCTCAAGCTCCTGAAACTTCCTCTCCTCTTCTCCTCCCAGCTCATGGTCATAACCGAGGAGATGAATGACACCGTGAACGAGAAGTCGCTCAACCTCCTCCTCTAAGCTGTGCCCGAGGTTTTGAGCTTGCCTCTGGGCTGTATCAACCGAAATGACCACGTCTCCCAGCAGAACCTTTCCGGCTATAGAAGTGCCATCGGGAAAGGAGAGAACGTCTGTTGGTCTGTCTTTGTTCCTGTACTCCCTGTTGAGCTCCCGAATGTGGACGTCATCGGTGATGAGTATGCTGAGGATGGAGTTATCAATACCGAGGATATCCAGTACTCGCTCAGCCCTCTTCTTGAGCCAGTCCCTCTTCAGCCTCTTGCTCTTCAGAGCTATCTCTATCTCGTTCATACCCTTCGTAGGCTTCTATTATCCTTGCAACTATCGGGTGTCTGACTACGTCCTCCTGGGAGAACCATACGAAGCCTATTCCCGGAACGCCCTCTAAGACCCTCAGAGCCTCAACCAAGCCCGAGTGTTCCTTCTTGGGGAGGTCTATCTGGGTGATGTCCCCGGTGACCACGACCTTTGAACCAAAGCCTATACGGGTCAGGAACATCTTCATCTGCTCTCGGGTAGCGTTCTGAGCCTCATCAAGTATTATGAAGGCGTCGTTCAGTGTCCTACCTCTCATGAAGGCTAAGGGAGCTATCTCAATTATGTTTCTCTCAAGCATGTACATAGCCTTGTCGTAATCAACCATGTCGTAGAGGGCATCGTAGAGGGGCCTGAGGTAGGGGTCAACCTTCTCGGCGATAGTACCGGGAAGAAATCCCAGCTTCTCTCCTGCTTCCACAGCAGGTCTCGTAAGGATTATCTTGTTTACCTTCTGCTCCTTGAGGTGGGCGAGAGCCATCGCCATGGCTAAGTAGGTCTTTCCCGTTCCCGCTGGACCAACACCGAAGGTGACGTCGTTCTCCTTTATGGTTCTTACGTACCTTCTCTGGGTGTCGGTCTTTGGGACTATAGCCCTTCTACGGTGGGTAACGAGTATTATCTCCTCTTCCTCCTCTGGAAGCTCCCTGTGTCCTTCAGCCTCTTCCAGGAAGCTCTTGGCATACTCCCTCACCTCTCGGGCTGTGAGCCTCTCCTTTTCAAGCCTGAGCATAACAGCCCTCAGGAAGGAGAGGAACTTCCTTACCTTCTCGTCCTCGCCCTTAATTATCAACTCGGTTCCACGGGGGATTATGCGAACATCAAAGAGCTTCGTAAAGTACCTTACGTTCTCGTCCGCCCTCCCCACTATAGCGTAGAACCGCTCGTCGTATCTCTCTAAATCAATCCTCTCTTCTAAAGCTATCTTGCTTGCCATTCCTCTTGACTTCTTATGAAGCTAAGGATAAATATATATGCCCGAAGAAAGATTTACAACCCCACCGGAGGTGAAGGCATGGGTTATATGCTTAGGACCGCTGTTCTCCTCGGTCTGCTGACAGGGATTCTGCTCTTCATAGGACACCTGATAGGAGGACAGACGGGAGTAGTCATAGCCTTTCTGATAGCGGCTGTGATGAACTTCATGTCCTACTGGTTCTCCGACAAGATAGTCCTCTCCATGTACGGAGCAAGGGAGATAAGCTACGAGGAGGCTCCATGGCTTCACCGCATAGTTGAGGAGCTCTCAAGGAGGGCTAACATACCCAAGCCCCCCATATACCTCGTTCCGATGGAACAGCCCAACGCCTTTGCTACCGGCAGGGGTCCCGGACACGCCGCTGTCGCGGTGACGAGGGGCATCCTTGAGATACTTGATGAGGAGGAGCTAAAGGGAGTATTAGCCCACGAGCTTGCCCACATAAAGAACAGGGACGTGCTGATAGCCTCAATAGCTGCGACCATCGCAGGTGCGATATCAATGATCGTCCACTGGCTCCAGTGGGCTCTCATATTTGGATGGGGAAGGGACGAGGAGGACAACAACCCCCTGTCCCTTGTGGGGAGCATACTCCTGATAATAGTAACGCCTATAGTAGCCGCCATCATACAGATGGCTATATCAAGGTCAAGGGAGTACCTTGCGGACGAAACGGGGGCTTATATCTGCGGATGTCCCCTCTCTCTGGCAAGGGCTCTCCAGAAGATCCACGATTACGTAACTCATGTGCCCGCAAGGGTGAACGAAGGCACAGCCCATCTCTTTATTGAGAATCCCCTGAAGGGAGAGGATCTTTGGGAGCTCTTCTCAACCCACCCTTCAACGGAAAAGAGGATAGCGAGGCTCAGGGAGATAGCCAGGAAGATGGGACAGGTAGCTTAGAGTACTATGTATATCTTTAGCCTGATCCTCTCCCAGGGGTTGGGCGAGTCTCTGAGCTCATCAACGACCGCTTTTAAAGTACTTCCCCTGTCAAGAAGTTGGGAAACCGCACTGTTGTCCACCCTTGGTACGTAACCAAGTTTGATGCCTTTCCAATACACTTCCACCGCCTTATGGTCGTAAGGGTTTTCTCTTTCCCTTCTAAGCTCCAGGATGTCTCCCCTCTTCATTCTATTCCAGATACGGGGACCTTCGTAGTACTGGAAGCCTGCAACGACAGTCTCAAGAAGGAGAATTTCTCTAGTTGATATACTCTGTCCCTGAAGACCAGCTACAGGAAGTAGCGCTCCGAGCCTTAACAGCTCCCTTCTGTTCATCATAACTATAAGAATAACAGCCTGGCTCAGCGGCGGGAGTGAAATTTACCCTGTGATAAAATATGAAGCCTACAGATGCTAAAGCTCGTGGTTGTCAGACATGCGGAAAGCCAATGGAATCCTATCGGTCGCTATCAGGGACTCCTTGACCCGGACCTGACCCAGAGGGGGAG
>NZ_JBWONM010000111.1:0-5321 GCF_056450045.1 Hydrogenivirga sp. | reverse complement strand
AAGAAGCATGCGTTTCTGTTCTTCGGTAGGTTTGAGAACAAGCTTAATAGTTCTTTGGAGTATCATAGGCATATATTGCTTCAATATCTGCGAATATTCAAGTGCGGTTTCCTCACCTACCTTACGGGAGGGGGTCTCCGACCGCAAGGAGGAGTAGGATGAACCACAAACCCGTAATAGAGCTCTCCAAGGTCAACGAGGTAAAGAGGCTCCTGCGAAGGGCGAAGCTGAACACCGTCTGTGAGGAGTCAAGGTGTCCAAACATATCGGAGTGCTTTGGAAATAGGACAGCCACCTTCATGATTCTCGGAGACAGATGCACGAGGGGCTGCACTTTCTGCAACGTAAAGAGAAAGTTCCCCCTCCCCCTTGATGAAGATGAGCCCCTTAGGCTCTTGGAGGCAGTCAAAGCCCTCGGTCTGAGGTACGTGGTAATAACCTCGGTAACGAGGGACGACCTTCCCGATGGCGGTGCGGGGCAGTTTGCCCGGTGTATAAGGCTCCTGAAGGAAAAAATATCGGGGATCAAGGTTGAGGTGCTCATACCCGACTTCAGGGGTGATGAAGAGAGCCTTCGCCATGTCCTTGAGGCTGGTCCCGATGTCCTCAACCACAACGTGGAGACAGTTCCCCGCCTTTACCCGAGGGTGAGGCTTGGGTCAAAGTACGAGAGGAGTTTGAAGGTCCTTGAGATGAGCAAGAGGATGGCACCCCATATTCCCACAAAGTCAGCCCTGATCCTTGGCTTTGGAGAGAGCATGGAGGAGGTCGTAGAGGTTCTGAAGGACCTCCGGTCGGTGGGATGTGACTTCCTTAGCGTCGGGCAGTACTACGCTCCCTCCCTCAAGCACCATCCAGTTGTGAAGTACTATACGCCCGAGGAGTTCAGAGAGATAGAGGACATAGCTTACGAGCTTGGCTTCAGGTTCGTTGCGAGCGGACCTAACGTCAGAAGCTCTTACAGAGCCTTTGAGGGCTGGCTCCTATCTCAGAGCTCCTGAAGGGAGTAAACCTTCAGCCTCTCTCCCCTTTCCTTCAACTTCCTGTAGCTCCTTATAGCGTCAAGGATGGCGTAGCCTCCCCTTACAGTCGTTGTATAGGGTATCCCGTGCTGGACAGCTGCCCTCCTTATAAAGTAGGCATCGCTGACCTCCCTCCTGCCCGAGGGTGTGTTTATAACGAGGTCTATCTCTCCGTTTGTAATGAGGTCAACCACGTGGGGTCTTCCCTCCGATATCTTGAGGACGTGCTGGGCAGGTATACCCTCCTTTTGAAGGAATCTGTAGGTTCCAGTGGTTGCATATATCCTGAACCCGAGAGAGACAAACCCCCTTGCCAGCTCAAGAACCTTTTCCTTGTCCCTGTCCGCAACGCTGATGAAAACGTTTCCCTTTTCGGGGAGCCTGTTTCCCGCTGCGAGCTGAGCCTTGTAGAAGGCAAGCCCAAACTCCTCATCAATCCCCATAACCTCCCCTGTGCTCTTCATTTCAGGACCCAGCAGGGGATCAACCTCTGGAAACCTGTTCCAGGGAAAGACAACCTCTTTGACGGTGTAGAGCTTTCTCTCCTTAGATACGAAGTCGGAGGCAACGTGGGACTTTCCCTCCTCAAGGAGCTTAAAGACTTCAGGTACGAGCTCCCTGAGCTTCCTGCCTATAGAGATCTTCGCCGCTATCTTGGCAAGGGGATAGCCTATAGACTTGCTCACGAAAGGAACGGTCCTTGAAGCCCGGGGGTTTACCTCCAGAACGTATATCTCCCCCTCTGAGACAGCCAGCTGAAGGTTTATGAGCCCCCTCACGTCAAGAGCTCTGGCTATCTTCCTGGAGAGCTCCTTTACCTCCTCAACTATCCTGTCCTCAAGGGTATAGGGTGGTATTGAGGCTGCGCTGTCTCCTGAGTGGACTCCCGCCTCCTCAATATGCTCCATCACCGCTCCTATAAGGACATCCTCCCCGTCCGCAACTGCGTCAACATCAAGCTCAACGCTGTCTCTCAGGTACTTGTCTATAAGTATGGGTCTTTCGTAGCTCACGCTCACCGCTTCCTCAAGGTAGGAGAGAAGGTCCTCCTCCCCATAAACTATCTTCATAGCCCTACCGCCAAGCACATAGGAAGGTCTGACGAGAACGGGGTATCCTATCCTCCGGGCTATCTCCAGCGCCTCCTCCCTGCTCCTAGCGGTCCCACTCTCAGGCTGCTTCAAACCGAGCTCTATTATCAGCTGGCGGAATAGCTCCCTGTCCTCAGCCCTGTCTATACTTTCTGGGGAGGTGCCCAGTATCCTCACGCCCTCCCTCTGGAGCTGAAGGGCGAGCTTCAAGGGTGTCTGGCCACCGAACTGGAGCAGAACTCCCTCGGGTTTTTCCCTCTCAACTATGGCGAGCACGTGCTCAAGGACTATAGGTTCAAAGTAGAGCCTGTCCGCCGTGTCGTAGTCTGTTGATACGGTCTCTGGGTTGCAGTTTACCATTATCGCCTCGTAGCCTTCCTCCTGAACCGCAAAGACCGCATGAACGCAAGCGTAGTCAAACTCTATGCCCTGACCTATCCTGTTGGGACCGCTACCCAGAATCAGTATCTTACCTTTCTCCATCCGCCTGATTATTTTAAACTGAAGAGGTGCTTGCAAAGCTCCTTGAAGCCTTAAGGCTTACTGAAAATGTGTGTAGAGTCTGCAAAGAGCCCTTCTCACCTTCCAGCCAAGGCTTTCTGTGTGAAAGGTGCCTGCAGAGGATCAAACCCGCCCACCCCATAGAGTACACAGCCCTGGACTACGTAAGCTCTTACAGAGTATTCGCCCTCTACGAAGAACCCCTCTCAGAAATCATCAGGCTTATAAAGTTCAGGGGTGTCCTGCCCCTTGCCCACGAGCTTGGCTCACGCATCTCCGAGCACCTGAAAGAGTATATTGAGGAGCTCCGTCCTGACCTCGTAACTTACGTTCCCGTCCACCTCTTCCGTTTCTGGCGCAGAGGCTTTGACCACAACAGGGAGATACTCAAAGGTGCGGGAATAGACCCCGAGGAGGTTCTTATAAGGCTCAAGCACTCCAAGCCTTTAGCCTCCTTTAGTAAGGAAAGGAGGTTCAGTGTTGTGAAGGACGCCTTCGGCGTGAGGAAGGCATGGATTGATGAAGTTGAGGGAAAGAGGATACTGGTATTTGACGACATCCTCACAACAGGAGCGACCAGCACTTCCGTCGCCCGAACCCTTCTCTCCCTTGGAGCGGATGAGGTCTTCTTCTACTTCGTGGCAAGGGAGGTTTAAACTATTAATTGGAGGTTTGTTATGGGTCTTATGGATAGAGATTACTACAGGGAGAAGAAGGGGTCAGAGAGGAGAACAGAAAACCTATTTGAAAAGCTCAGGAGGAACCCCATAGCCATCATAGCTGTTATACTAGCCATCCTCTTCCTCATAGCACTTATAACGTGATGCTTGCTCCAAGGAACGTAAGAAGAAAAGCACAGATCGCGAAGATACTTGCAAAGCACGGCTTTGGCTTCTTCGTTGAAAAGATCGGTTTGGGAAGGTTTGTCCCTTTCCACTGGGGGATACTCGGACACCCAAAGAGGGAGCACCGCTACTCAGCTCCAGAGCACTTGAGGATGGCTTTTGAGGAGCTCGGACCCACATTCATAAAGCTCGGGCAGATACTGAGCACAAGACCCGACCTTATACCTGCAGAGTACGTTGAGGAGTTTGCCAAGCTTCAGGACAGGATACCGCCGTGTCCCACCGAGAAAATACTTGAGGTCATTGAGGAGGAACTGGGCAAGCCCGTGGAAGAGATCTTCTCCGAGTTTGAGATGGAGCCCATCGCCTCAGCCTCCATAGGTCAGGTTCACAGAGCAAGGCTTAAGGATAGAAGGAGGGTGGTTGTAAAGGTCCAAAAGCCTGGGGTTGAAAAACAGATAAAGCAGGATCTGGAGATCCTTGAAGAGCTGGTAAAGAGGCTTCAGCTTTACTGGGAGGCTGCCCAGCACCTTGACCTTGAGGGTTTGTACGAGGAGTTTGCCTATACACTTAGGAACGAGCTTGACTACGAGAGGGAGGGAAGAAACGCCGAGACCTTCAGAAAGAACTTCATCAATGACAAGGACGTCTACGTGCCCCAGGTGTTTTGGGAATACAAAACCTCAAAGGTTCTTGTCCTGGAAGAGCTGGAGGGTGTCAAGTTCACAGAGCTTGAGAGGATAAGGGTTCTTGGCTTTAACCCTAAGGAGATCGCCCAGAAGGGAGCCCGCATGTACATGGATATGTTCTTCAGGGATGGCTTCTTCCACGGAGACCCTCACCCCGGAAACTTCTTCGTCCTCAAGGACGGGAGGATAGGCATAGTTGACTTCGGCATGGTTGGTGTCCTTGACGATATGATGAGGATGAACCTTCTCCAGCTCCTTTACGGGATAGCCAACAATGAGATGAACCTCGTTATGGACGCCCTCTACGACTTGGGGATAAGGGGGGAGTTCAAGAGGGAGAACATGCTGAGGAAGGAGCTTGAGGTTCTCTTCTCCTACTACTTCTTCAGACCTCTCAGCGAGGTAAAGCTTTCAAGAATAGTTGAGGAGATATTCAGGCTCATATACAGGTACAGGATAAGCCTCCCTTCGGACCTCTTTCTCCTGCTCAAGACCGTTGGTATGGGAGAGGGACTTCTGATGAGGCTTGACCCGGAGTTCAGGATGATAAATGCGGTAAAGCCCTACGTAGTGAGAAGGAGGAGACTGATGCTGTCGCCAAAGTTTCTGGCAAAGCAGGCTGAGAGGAACCTCCTCCTCACTTCCAAGCTCCTGATACAGTCTCCCGAAAAGATAAAGAGGTTTACCTCAATGCTTGAAGCCGGCAAGGTTGAGTTCTCAATAAAGTACGAGGGGGAGAAGAGGCTCGTAAGCGACCTGAGAAAGGATATAAACAGGCTCACCCTCAGCATCCTCACCCTCGGCTTCATAGTTGCCATGGCTCTGGTAATTTCAGCCTACAAACCCGAGTTCTTCCGCGTTGAGTACTTCCTTATGATGACCTGCGGTGTAGCCCTTTTATTCTTCGCTGGATTGATATTCAAGGTATTCAGGGAGGGAGCCTGATTCAGCGGAGGGTCCTTATTTCCCTCCCTATCTTCTCCTGTACAGACTCAACCTTGCTCTTGAGCCTGCCGGACTTTCCCTCCCTGTAGTCTATCTTCATCGTTATTGATATCCGCGGGCACTCCTTTTTAAGCTCCTCAAAGCCCTTCTTGAGGACTCCCATGACCTCATCCCAGTCCTCTCCTTCAACTATAGTCCCCATGGGAGTCAGGACATAGGGAAGTCCTG
>NZ_JBWONM010000110.1:0-8005 GCF_056450045.1 Hydrogenivirga sp. | reverse complement strand
GTAGCTATGGCTCTCGGAAAAGAGCAGCCTCGGGAAATCCTCAAGCGTGTAGAGAAGTATCTTTATCAGCTCTAAGGATAGGATGAACCACATGATGGCTTTTACAGAGCCGGCGAAAAGGTTTGTGGGTTTGAGGATCTGGGATGCTTCCTTCATTCTCCGTATATATGATCTCTATAGTTCGTTAAGCTTTCGTTAGTGAGGTGTTAAGGCTCTGTTAACCTAAACTTAACATAGGCAAGAATACATTTATAGGTATGCCAAAGGTCTTTCTCGTTGAGGACGATGAGGATATCGCCTTTGTGGTAGCCCAGAGCCTCAGTAGGGAGGGCTACGAGGTCAGGAGCTTTCAGAGGGCTACCGATTTTTACTCCGCCCTTGATAGGGAGAAGCCGGACCTCGTTATACTTGACATCATGCTTCCTGACTTTGACGGTTTCAGAATAGCCCGCTTCCTCAAGAACAGGCCTGACCTTGCAGACCTTCCCCTCATATTCCTCACCGCCAAGGTGGGGGAGGAGGATAGGCTGAGGGGGTTTGAGCTCGGTGCGGACGACTACATAACCAAGCCCTTCTCGGTGAGGGAGCTCGTGGCGAGGGTGAACGCCCTTATGAGGAGGGTGGGAAAGAGGAGGAGGGAAGGTGTTTTTAGCTTTGAGGGGCTTGAGCTTGATGCCGAGAAGGTGAGGCTGACGGTTGACGGAAAGGAGGTAAAACTTACACCTTCGGAGTTCAACATACTGAGGCTCCTTATGGAGAACTACGGAAAGCCCCTGAGCAGGGACAGGATAATTGAGGAGATATGGGGTGTGGGGAGGGATGCAACCGACCGAACGGTGGACGTCCACATAAAACACCTGAGGGATAAGCTCGGAAGGTACGGACACCTAATAAAGACGGTGAGAGGTTTCGGCTACAAGTTTGAGCTCTGATCCCTGAAGAGGAGCCTCACCCGCGTCCCTTCACCCTTCCTGCTCAGAACCTCAATCTCAGCACCGAGGAAGTCCGCTATCTTCTTGCTTATGGCGAGCCCGAGCCCCATCCCCTTCCTGTTCTCACCTCCAAAGAAGGGGTTGAAGATGAAGGGAAGCTCCTCCTTCCTTATGCCTTCTCCCGTATCCCTTATCTCTAAAAGGACGCCTTCCGGCGTTCTTTCCGAGGACAGAAACACCTTACCTCCCTTCACGTTGTACCTGACCGCGTTCTCAACTACGTTCCTCAGAAGAATGTAGAGCTTCTCCCTATCCGAAGTGAGCCTGTCGGCGGATAGGTCCTTCACAACCTCAAGCCTTAGCTCCTCTATCTCAGCCCTGAGGTCTTCAAGTACCCGCCCGAGAACCTCCTCAAGGGAGACCTCCTCCTTGAGCTCCCCCTTCTCCCTGTCAAGGGCGACCAGCAGTCTGACCGTCTTGACCAGCTTCTCCAGCTCCTCCACCCTCGTGAGGGCTCTCCTCAGGAAATCCCTGCTCGGACTCTCCTCCATGAGGGCTGTCTCAAGAAGTCCCTTCACGGCGGTTAGGGGTGTGCTGAGCTCGTGACTCACGGTCGCAACGAACTCCCTCTGGAGCTTCTCTCCCATCTTCAGCTCGGTTATATCCTCAATCTGTATGAATCTCCTCTCACCTGCCGGCGTCAGCCGGTAGGTCCTTCCCTCGTGCTCAAGGACCCTTTCTTCTGCCTTACCCTCAATCAGTTCTCCGACGGAGGCTATGAGCTCAAGGCTCCTGAGGGCTTCGTAGTACTTCTTTCCCTCGTAGCTCTCGGAGAGGATGCCTCTCTGCAGGCAGAAGTCGTTGGCGTACTCAATCCTTCCCTCTTCGTCAAGCACCAATATACCAAGCCTGAGGTTTTTAAGGAGCTCTCTCATGTCTATGAGATTAAAGATGGAAGGTTAACATTTTCTTAACAGAGGGCTCCCTATAATGTAGGTCAGAATTTTAAGGAGGTTTAGGGATGAAGAAGCTGATAGCAGGTGCCCTTGTCCCGGCAATGGGTCTGGTTGCAGCGGAGGTTATAAACGGAGCCGGCGCAACCTTCCCCTATCCTATCTACGCCAGATGGGCTTACGCCTATCAGAAGGAAACGGGTGTTAGGGTGAACTACCAGTCAATAGGCTCTGGAGGGGGTGTTAGGCAGATAAAGAACAGAACGGTGGACTTCGGAGCTTCAGACGCTCCCCTCAAGCCTGAGGAGACGAAGAAGTACAAGCTCGCCCAGTTCCCCACGGTCATAGGTGGGGTGGTTCTCTCCTACAACCTTCCTGTGGAGGGGATAAAGCTCAGCACGGAGGCTGTGTGCGGTATATTCCTCGGTAAGGTCAAGTACTGGGACGACCCTTCTATAAAGAAGAACAATCCTGGGACTAAGCTTCCCCACAGGAAGATAAGCGTGATAAGGCGCTCCGACGGTTCGGGTACGACCTGGATATTTACCAACTACCTCTCCAAAGCCTGCCCGGAGTGGAAGGAGAAGGTCGGCTACGGTAAGGCTGTGAACTGGCCCACGGGTATAGGGGCGAAGGGAAACGAAGGGGTGGCAAATTACATCCGCAGGGTGAGGGGGAGTATAGGTTACGTTGAGTTCGCCTACGCCCTTGAGAACAAGCTGAAGGTTGCCCTCGTCCAGAACAGGGACGGGAACTTTGTAAAGCCCTCAATAGAGAACTTCAAGGCTGCCGCGGCGGGAGCAAGCTGGGACCCTAAGAAGGACTTCTATGAGGTTCTCACGTGGCAACCGGGTAAGAACGCTTATCCCATAGCGGGAGCCACCTTCATACTTCTGGCGAAGGACTACCCGAAGGAGAGAAACAGGAAGGTGGTGAAGTTCTTTGAATGGGCTTACAGAAACGGAGATGATATGGCTATCAAACTCCACTACGTTCCGTTGCCCGAAAAGGTTAAGAACCTCGTAAGGGAGTACTGGAGAGCTCACGGCTGGTACTGATATATAATTGAAGAGGTGAAGTGAGAAGAAGAGAAGATCTCGTAGAGTCTTCTGTAAAGACCCTTCTCGGGTCCTTTGCTCTCTTCGTAGGTCTTCTCTTCCCTCTGCTCACCCTTCTCGTCCTTCTGATAGAGTCCTTCCCAGCCATAAGGAAGTTTGGCATCCTTGATTTCCTGACAGGCACTACCTGGGACCCAGTTGCGGAGGTCTTTGGCGCCCTCCCCGCCCTTTCCGGAACCCTTCTTATCACCTTCATCGCCTCCGCGATAGCTCTCCCCGTGAGCGTTGGAATAGCCATATTCATAGCCGAACTTTCACCGAGAAGGCTAAAACCCATCTTTTCAACGGCGGTGGAGCTCCTCGGAGCCATACCGAGCATAATCTACGGGATGTGGGGTCTCTTCGTGATAGCTCCCCTGATGGCTGACTATGTGGAGCCCTTCCTTCAGGAGACCTTGGGAAGGGTGCCCTGTATCGGCAGGCTCTTTGAGGGTGTACCAACGGGTGTTGATTCCCTGACCTCAAGCCTGGTTCTGTCCATAATGATAATCCCCTTCATGAGCTCAATAGTTAAGGATGCCTTTGAGATGACCCCGGAGCTCCTAAAGGAGGCAGGCTACGGGCTCGGGGCTACAAAGTGGGAGGTTGTAAAGAACATAGTTATACCTTACACCTTGCCGGGCATAGTTGGGGGGATGGTCCTTTCGGTCGGAAGGGCTCTCGGAGAGACGATGGCGGTTGCCTTCCTAACCGGAAACGTCCATCAGGTTCCCAAGAGCCTACTTGAGCCCCTTACAACGATAACGGTTGCCATAGCCAACGAGTTCACCGAGGCTGACTCGGACCTCTACCTGTCTTCCCTTTACTACCTTGCTCTGATACTATTCCTTCTCTCCTTCAGTCTTCTGATGCTGGCTAAGTTCTTTATACTTGAGAGGTTGGGAAAGAGATGGGGAACGAAGAACATCTAAGGCGTGTTGTCCGCAGGCGCAGGCTAGTAAACTTCCTCATGCTGTCCCTCGCAACCCTGACAGCTTTCTACGGAATACTCTGGCTCTTCTGGATACTTGCGGACGTCTTCATTAACGGCTTCAGGTTTATAAATCTGGAGCTCTTTCTCTCCGACCCTGCTCCCCCAGGCGTGGAGGGGGGAGGTCTTAGGCATGCTTTCATAGGTCACTTTATAATAACGAGCCTCGGGACCCTCATGGGCGTTCCCCTCGGAATAGGTGCGGGCATCTTCTTTGCTGAGTACGGAAGGCACTCAAGGTTTGTAGGCTATCTGAGGAACATAACTGACGTTATAGTGAGCTTCCCCTCAATAATAATAGGCACCCTCGTGTACGCGATCATGGTAAAGCCTGTGGGTCACTTCATGGGCATATCGGGCTCGGTAGCCCTTGCACTCCTGATGGTTCCGGTTATAGCTATAACCACCGATGAGATGCTCAAGCTCGTTCCCAACTCCCTGAGGGAGGCAGCTTACGCCCTCGGAGCCTACCGCTGGCAGGTTATAAAGGACGTCTCTTTGAAGGCAGCCAAGAGGGGTATACTGACGGGGGTTATACTGGGAATAGCCCGTATATCGGGAGAGACAGCACCGCTTCTCTTTACATCCTTCAACAACAGCTTTCTGACCCTTGACCCCACCCAGCCGATGGCTTCCCTGACAGTAACCCTTTTCCAGTACGCCATGGGTCCTTACGACTACTGGCACGGGCAGGCTTGGGCTGCTTCCCTGATACTCACCTTCGGAACCCTTATATTCTTTATACTTTCTAAGGCTGTAGTTCATAGGGGGAGACGGTGATGAAGAATGAGAGGGAGGCTCTAAAGGGAACCTGGTCCGCCCTCAACACCGTTTGGTTTGTATCCTTCTTCTCCGTTGTGGTTTACGCCTTCCTTGGCTTGCTTCTGAAGGGGTACGTTGGCTTTTCCTTCGGAGAGGAGACCCTCAACCGTTTGAGAACCTTCCTTTATCTGCTAACCCTTCCAACCATAACTCTCTCCGTTTACAGGAGAAGCAGGGTGGTGGAGAGAGCAAGGGAGGCAAGGAGGAGGGAGGAAAGGTTTCAGCTTTACAGAAGGGCTGTGATAGAGTCGGTGGGAATCATGGACGTCGTCGGAGTTTACGGCTTCCTTCTCCTTCTCTTTGGAGACAGGTTCTACGGCTTCCCTCTCATGATAACCGCTGGTCTCGGGATGCTCTACCTCAGACCGAGGAGATCAGAGCTCCAAGAGCTCCTCTGAGGATTAAGATTAATTCTTATGGACTGGGCTTCTCTGATAGATAGAGCTCCCCAGAAGTGCGGTGTTTACATATTCAAGGGAAAGAGGAAGCCCCTCTACATAGGCAAGGCGAAGAACCTCAGGAAGAGGCTCTGGCAGCACTTTAAGCTCTCAGAGAGCGACCCAAAGGAGTTCGCAATATTCAGGGATTCGGTGGACCTGGAGTGGATAGTCACGAGGAATGAGTTTGAAGCCCTCGTACTTGAGATAGACCTCATCCAGTCCCACAAGCCGAGATACAACATACTCCACAAGTACGGGGGAGGCTATCCCATGCTTCTCATAACCGACGACCCCTATCCGACCGTTAAGGTTGTCCGGGGAACAGACCACAGGGGAACCCTATTCGGACCATTCCTTCAGGCAGGGAAGGCTTATAAGGTCAAGAAGCTCATCCACAACCTCTTCAAGCTAAGAACCTGCGATCCACTGCCAAAGAGGGACCAGCCCTGCATGGACTACCACCTGGGGCTGTGCAGTGCACCCTGCACCGGCTACGTGAGCAGGGAAGACTACAGCCTGAGCGTTGAGGGGGCTAAGGCGCTCCTGTCTGGAGAGGTTTCGGAAGTTCTCCCCAAGCTCTACCTGAAGATTGAGGAGCTTACAAAGGACCTTCTCTTTGAGAAGTGTGCTCAGGTAAGGGACCAGATAAGGTCCCTTGAGAACATAGCGAGGGGTCAGAGTGTATCCGGGCTTCCTTACAGGTCTGCTGACCTCTTCTACAGGCTCGGAAGGAGGGTGGGGCTCTTCCTCATAAGAGGTGGGAAGCTCGTTGGGAAGGAAATATACGACCTTGATAGGGAGGAGGAGCTTGAGGAGTTCCTGCTGGGATATTACTACTCAAACGTGGTTCCCGAAGTTGTCCTGACAAACTTCCCCTTACAGCCCACCCTGAAGAGGTGGATAGAGGGGAGGTCAAAGGCAAGGGTCTCCTTCAGGAGGGAGATACCGAAAGAGCTCCTTAAGCTTGCGGAGGAGAACGTAAGGGAGAACCTGAGCCTTGAGCTCCTGTCCGAGGAGTTTGAGAGGAAGCTCGGCATGGCTCTGCCCAGCGTAGTGGAGGGCTTTGACATCTCCCACTTCTACGGTGAGGACATAGTCGGAAGCTGTGTCGTTTGGGAGAGGGGACAGATGAACAGAAAACGTTACAGGAGATACAAGGTAAAGACCCTGAGCGGCATTGATGATTACGGTGCCCTGAGGGAGGTTCTCACGAGGAGGGCTAAGAGGTTGAAGGAGAAGAAGGAGCCGATGCCAGACCTGTGGCTCATAGATGGGGGGAAGGGCCAGCTAAGGGTGGGCATCTCCGTCAGGGACAGCTTCCGCCTACCTATCAGGGTCTTCTCCCTCGCCAAGGAGGAGGAGATCCTTATAACCGAGGATGGAAGGCAGATAAGACTGAGGGAAGAGCCCTTACTCTACAGGGTTTTCGGTCTTATAAGGGACGAGGCTCACAGATTTGCTCTCTCCTACAACAGGAAGCTCAGAACAAAGAGAGCCCTTGAGGATGTCCTCTCAAAGGTGAAGGGTGTGGGTGAGGTCAGGCGAAAGATAATCTACAGGAACTTTGAGAACCTCTACGAGTTCATAAGGGCAGATGAGGAAAGGCTGAGGAAGCTCGGAATTCCCACAAGCCTGCAACAGGAGGTGAGGAAGTACCTTGAATGACATCCTGAAGGGAGTGAACTTCCCAAGCTATCTCTTTGCCTCCCTTGTCGCAGGGTACGTTATGCTGGGGGCGGACCTCATGCTGGAGGGCTTCCTCAGTCTCTTCGGCACCTACAGGGACTATATAGAGATGATAAAGCTCTGGGGCATATTCAGGGGCTACGAGGACCTTATCATGGTCCTGGGGCACACGGTGAACTCCATTGTGATAGCGATCCCCTTCGTCCACCCGAGGATCTACAGGCTCCTTCCCACCGGAAGCGGTCTCCTGAAGGGTCTCACCTTCGGTATTCTCTGGCACATCCTTGTCCTTGCAGCTCTCTTAATTACCGCCTTCGGCGGTGCTAAGTTCATGAAGGAGTTCCTGAGCATGTCCCTTCCTGATCATTTTTCCCTCTTCCTCCTTCACCTGCTGTGGGCTTCTACCCTCGGGCTGCTCTACACCCCACCTAAAGAGGGATGAGCTCCTCCCTGACCTCAATCCTCCTCCCTTTCCTATCCACACTCAGCACTATCTCACCCACGAAGGGTATCATGAGCCTTCCTCCCTCAAGGACGAGCATATCGTAGACACCAAAGTCCTCAACCCTCTCAACCCTCCCGAGCCTTTTCCCCCTGTCCGTGAACACCTCCATTCCCACGAGTTCGTAAGCGTAGAACTCCCCTTCTTCCCTTTCAGGGAGCTCCTTCTCAGGGAGGAAGAGGGTTGCTCCTTTGAACTGCTCCACGGAGTCAAGGGAGTCGTAGCCCTTGAGCTTAAGGATGAAGAACTTTCCCGAGCCTCTGACCTTCTCCACCTTGAAGGGCACGTAATCTCCACCCCTTCTCTTGAAGAATACCCTCCTGAGCTCCCTCATAACCTCCTCAGGGGCGTAGGGGAGGACCTTTAGCTCGCCCTTGATGCCGAAGGTGTCCACCACCTTTCCTATAGCTACATAATCCATCGCTTTATAATTATCCATCCATGGAAAGCTTCAAGGACCTCAACTCCGAGATAGTGGAGTGCAGGAGGTGCGAACGCCTCTCCGCTTACATAAGGGAGGTGGCTGAGAAGAAGGTCAGGAGATTCTCCGGTGAAGAGTACTGGGGGAAACCTCTTCCTGGG
>NZ_JBWONM010000109.1:0-3867 GCF_056450045.1 Hydrogenivirga sp. | reverse complement strand
ACGGAGGTGTAGAGGTCAACTATCGGGAATACCTTCTGGAGGTTCTTCTGGACCTTGACCACCATCTCAAGGTGGTAGTGAATTGACTCGGTCTGACCTGCGTATATGCCGTCTTCCTTAAGGGCTCTGTGAACGAGCTTGAAGAACTGCTCCGTGGTCAGAACCTGGGCAAATCCAACCGGGTCTGTGGAGTCAACTATGACAACGTCAAACTCCTCTTCATAGTCCTGTATGTACTTGTAGCCATCTTCGTTGACAACTATAGCTCTCGGGTCCTCAAAGGAGCTGGACAGGGTCGGGAAGAACTTCTTTGATACCTCAATCACCTGGCTGTCTATATCAACGAGAACAGCTCTCTTAACGCTATCATGCTTCAGAACCTCCCTCAGGGTTCCGCCGTCGCCTCCTCCTATTATCAGGACGTCCTCGGGGTTGGGATGGGCGTGGAGGGGGACGTGGGCTAAGTACTCGTGGTAGAGGAACTCGTACTTCTCATCAAGCTGAACCACTCCGTCCAGGACGAGCATCTTTCCAAGCTCTGGGTTCTCAAGAACTAGTATCTCCTGATACTCGCTCTTTCCCTCGTAGAGTATCTTGCTCACACTGAAGCAGTGGCGAACCGGGGCGTAGGGGTCTCTCTCCATGAAGAAAACGTCTCTCATCCTCTCACCTCATAGACATTATACAGCCTCAGAAAGTCCTCCAGAGTGAGCTCCTCAACTCTGAGGTCTGGGTCTATACCAGCACTCTCCAACAGCTCCTTCGGGAGCTTTTTCTTCAGGGTCTTTCGCCTCAGGGCAAACAGGGAGGTCAGCATCCTTTTGTACCTGTCCGTATCAACCTCCGGAGGAGGTTCCTTCCTGACAACCTTGATAACACCTGAGTCCACCTTGGGTGGCGGGACGAAGAAGCGGGCTGGGACGCTCATGATATACTCAGTCCTGTAGAAGGTGTTGAGGAACACTGTGAGCCAGCCTGTATCTCCCTTTCCTGTGAGCTTAAGTGCGACTTCCTTCTGGAGCATGAAGACACCCATGGGTATGCACTCTCTGTTCCTCACCAAGTTCTCAACTATGAGAGAGCCGACGTTGTAGGGGAGATTGCCGGTGAACTTTAGCCTCTTCGCAAGGGAGCAGAAGGGGTAAGTGGTGGCGTCCTTCTGGATAACCTCAAGCCTTGGGTCCTCTATCTGGGTAAGGTGCTCCACCATCTGGGGGTCTATCTCAAGGACGTAGAGCTTCTCCAGGGGATAGGACAGGAGGACCCTTGTCAGGTTTCCCGTTCCTCCGCCAACTTCCAGAAGGGTGTCTCCCTCTTCTATCTCAAGGTGCTGGGCTATCTTCTCTAAAACTCCCTTTGATACGAGGAGGTGCTGTCCGTAATGCTTTTTAAGCCTTCCCATCGGGTATGAAGATAGGCTTATAATTACACCGATGTTTAAGAAGGTTCTCATAGCGAACAGAGGAGAGGTTGCTCTAAGGATAATAAGAGCCTGCAAGGAGCTGGGTATAAAGACCGTCGCCATATACTCTGAGGCTGACGTTCGCTCCCTGTACGTTAAGAAGGCGGATGAGGCTTACCTCGTGCCGGGAGACCCTATAAGGGCATACCTTGACTACGTGAGGATAGTTGACCTGGCACGCCAGGTGGGAGCGGAGGCTATACACCCGGGCTACGGATTCCTCGCCGAGAACGCCAACTTTGCGAGGTACTGCCAGAGGAGAGGGGTCACCTTCATAGGACCGACCCCTGAGCAGATAGACACCTTCGGTGACAAGGTCAAGGCTAAGAAGGTTATGCAGGAGGTGGGTCTTCCCGTCGTTCCCGGCGTCCCGGAGCCCGTGACCAAGGTTGAGGATGCGGTGAGCTTTGCGAAGGAGATAGGTTTCCCGGTGATGCTCAAGGCTGCCTACGGCGGTGGCGGGAGAGGTATGAGGGTAGTTTACTCTGAAGAGGAGCTCAAGAGCGCCTTTGAGTCTGCCTACAGGGAGGCTGAGACCTTCTTCGGAAAGGGTGATATCTTCATAGAGAAGTACCTTGAGAACCCTAAGCACATAGAGGTGCAGGTCCTCGGTGACAAGTACGGAAACATAATCCATCTCGGGGAGAGGGACTGTTCCATCCAGAGGAGACATCAGAAGCTCATAGAGATAGCTCCGAGCCCTTCCCTTCCCGGAGAGCTGAGGATGAAGATACTCGGAGATGCGGTGCGCTCCCTCATGAAGGTGGGTTATGAGAACGCAGGAACCCTTGAGTTTCTCGTTGATGTCAAGACAGGTGAGTACTACTTCATAGAGATGAACACGAGGCTTCAGGTTGAGCACACGATAACGGAGACGATAACAGGCGTGGACATAGTTGAGGCGATGATAAGGATAGCGGCTGGGGAGCCTGTGCCCCTGCTCCAGAGCGATGTTACCTTCAGGGGATACGCCATAGAGTTCAGGATAAATGCGGAAGACCCTAAGAAGAACTTTGCCCCTTCGCCCGGCAAGATAACAGCCTACTACTCTCCCGGTGGTCCAGGCGTGAGGATAGATGCAGGGGTTTACAAGGATTACATAATTCCTCCCTACTACGACTCAATGATAGCCAAGATGACTGTCTGGGCTCTAACATGGGAGAAGGTTGTGTCCCGTGCCCGCAGGGCTATAGATGAGTTCATAGTCAGGGGAGTACCCACCAACATCCCCCTCTATCGGGAGATAGTCAGGGACCCCGACTTTCTAAGGGGAGACTTCGGCGTTAAGTTCCTTGAGGAGAAGCTCCAGAGAGGTGAGTACGACTTCGCGATAGAGGGCGAGGTGGACAAGGAGGACGTCGTTCTCGCCATATCAGCCGCGATAGCAGCCCATTACGGGCTGTAGGTTATCCTTGCGGGCTCGCTCTTGATCCCAAACCTGTTTACAGACCTAACCTCATAGACCGTCTTTCTCTTGGGAAGCCTGTCCTCGTAGATGTTCTGGACTATAGGCTCTTTGGTGAGGAGCTCTCCGTTCCTGAAAACGAGAAAGCCCGTCACGTCCTCTGACCTGCTCCACCAGTAAAGTATCAGCCTGTCCTTCCTGACCACGTATCTGAGTCCCTCAGGAGGTGGAGGCTTTGGAGGCTCCCTTGGGGGAACTTTAAGTATTAGGGGGTTGCTCTCCCTCTTCCCTACCACCTCCGTTATAGCAACCGTGTAAGGGGTGTACCTTCTCTCAAGGACAGCTTCCCTTCCCCTCAGCTCCTTTAGAGCCTTGGGTATCAGTCCTTCCCTGTAAGGATACACCCTGTAAACCCACTCTCTTTTGAATAGGATCTTGAGGCTCTTATCAAGGAGGATTACCTCTGCGGAGGGCTTATCCGGGTAAGCCTCTGGGGTGCAGACGAGGGTCTCCTTACCCTTCAGGTGTTTTACCCTGAAACAGAACCTTTTGGGCTCCTCCTTTATGTAGTACCATCCCTTTCCTGTAAAGCCTTCGGGGATAACATCTTTGTCGGAGGGGATAAGGTAAACGAGAGTCCCTATTCTTAGAACTCTAAACTCAGGTTCTGGCAGGGGCTTTGGTTCCTTCTTTATTCCGCAAGATGATATCAATATAAAATTCAAAAGAATAAAACCGAATTTTAAAAACCTTAACATCGCCTTAAAGATAAATTATAACCCGTTATCTGTTTTATGAGCTACCACAGGCTTGACATGAGAGGAAAATTTCTTAAAATAAGAGCTCGCAAACGTAGCAGCTGCGATTTCAGGATTTATTTTTGCCTTTAAAAGGAGGTAGGTATCATGGAAAGGAAGGTTAAATACATCACAAAGCTTGAGCTTCTGGATAAACTTTCCTCCAAAGAGAGGGAGGAGCTCAAAGAAGTTACAGATAAATT
>NZ_JBWONM010000108.1:0-3310 GCF_056450045.1 Hydrogenivirga sp. | reverse complement strand
ACCCTCACAACCACCGGCATCCCGTTCGTTATACCCCCTTCAGTTCCCCCAAGATTGTTTGAGTATCTGAAGAAACCCCTTTCGGGGTTGTAGCCTATCTCATCGTGGACCTCAGAGCCGTGCCTCTTTGAAGCCTCAAAGCCGAGCCCTATCTCCACACCCTTCATAGCCTGTATGCTCATCATTGCCTGGGCTATCCGCCCGTCAATCTTCCTGTCCCACTGGATATGGGAGCCCAGTCCCGGTGGGACTCCCACAGCAAAGACCTCAAAGACACCTCCGAGGCTCTCACCCCTTTCCTTAGCCTCATCTACAACCCTCTTGAGCTCTTCATCCCTTTCTGGATAGGGAACCCTGAGCTCGGACTCTTCAGCCCTCCTGTGAAGCTCAAGGAGTCTCTCAGCGTCAGCGAAGTAGCTCTTATCCCTGAGCTCCTCAACCTCCTTACTCCCTATGCTGACGACGTAGCTTCCCACCCTTATACCAAGCTCCTCCAAGAGCCTCTTGCATACGGCACCTACGGCAACCCTCGCAGCCGTTTCCCTTGCGGATGCCCTCTCAAGGATGTTCCTCAGGTCCCTCTGGTTGTACTTGATCCCTCCCGACAGGTCAGCGTGGCCGGGTCTCGGTCTTGTGAAGGGGACAACGCTCTCTGAGGGAACTCCCTCAGGTGCCATCTTATCCTTCCAGTTCTCCCAGTCCCTGTTCTCTATCCAGAGGGCTATGGGTGAGCCTATAGTCTTTCCGAAGCGAACGCCCGAGAGAAACTCCACCCTGTCCTTCTCTATCTTCATCCTGCCCCCGCGTCCGTATCCCCCCTGCCTTCTCTGGAGCTCTCTATTTATGTAGTCTGCAGTAATCGGTAGGTTGGCGGGGATACCCTCAAGGATCGCGGTCAATCCCTTGCCGTGAGACTCCCCTGAGGTGAGGAAGCGAAGGAATCTGAGTGACATTCACGCCTCTTTAGGAACCTTTGCAGCCTTTACTACCTTCCCCGACTTGAGACACTTTGTACAGACGTATATCCTCTTTACGGTTCCGTCCGGGAGACGGACCCTCATCTTATGGACGTTTGGTTTGAAGGTTCTGGGGTTCCTCTCCGCTGAGAAGGTTACCCTTCTTCCATGCATAACCCTCTTTCCACATATCTCACAGGCTGCCATCTCTTACCTCCAGAAGCTCCTTATTGTATCAGAAATCAGCCCAGATGTCTCTTGAAGAACTCAACGCACAGCTTCCAGGCGTCCTCCGCAGAGCTCTTGTCGTATACTCCAGGTCTCTTATCGTTCAGGAAGGCGTGGTTAACACCGGCGTAAACCTTCGCCTGGGTCTCAACGCCGTTCCTCCAAACCTCCTTGAATATGTCTATCACCGAATCGTTGTTAACGAACTCGTCCTTCTCAGCCATTATGAAGAATATGGGAACCTTTATTGACTTGGGGTCTATGGGAGCCAGCTGAGGAAGTCCGTAGAAGGGTACGCTCGCGTCTATGAGGTCTGAGAACTTGCTGGCAAAGTACATGGAGAGGGTCCCTCCACAGCAAAAACCCGTAACACCGACCTTCACGGGGTCGGTCAGGTCAAGGTTCCTGAGGTACTCAACGCTCGCCTTGAACATGGCATCAACATCTTCCATCCTGCTCTGGAACATCTCCGTCATGAGCTTGCCTGCATCGTCGGGGTTGTCGGCATTCTTACCCCTGTACAGGTCAGGGGCAAAGGCAACGAAGCCCTCTTGGGCGAACCTGTCGGTGAGCTCCTTTATGTTGGATAGGGGTGAGTCAAGCCCCCACCACTCGTGGATAACTATGACCGCTGGTCCCTTCTGGGCTGGCTCTGAAAGGTACCCGCTGACAGAAGTCCCGTCTACCTCAAACTCTACATTCCTTCCCATAGCTTTCCCTCCTTGTTGTTCATAATTTTACATGAAGGAAGGTGTAATAGAAGTTACCTTCAACACCGCTGGAGAGCTTCGTCCCCTCTCTCTTTATGTCCCCGTTGAAGAGCTCCTTTCCCTTCTCTACAAGCTCCCTGTGTATGGGGTCTCCGAGGCTCTTCGCATAAACCGTTATAGCTAAGGTCTCCTCATCAATTGGTGCTGTGCTTCCAGCGAGCTCGTCCCCGCAGAAGAAGAGGGTTCTGTCTTCCCTCCTTTCCTTCTTAAGGGAATCGCACCTTTCCTTCAGTATCCCCTCAAGAAGCTCCTCCGCCCTCTCTTCCTTCACAGCTCACCTCCAATCTTACCCTGCCTGAATCTGAGAGAAGCTCCTTCCCCTCCTCGTAGGCACTTCTCAGGACGTAGCCAAGAGCCTTCTTTCCGCTGGAGCTGACAGAGGTCACCACTCCCACGTTCTTATCACCCTCTCTGAGCTTGTCGCCCTCCCTGAGCTCTCCCTCAACGCTCTCCATCCTGACGAGGGTTCGGGGAGTCCTTCCCCGGAAGTAAACCCGGGCTATCGCCTCCTGGCCAACGTAACAGCCCTTGTTCATATCAATAGCGTAGCTCAGGACCCCAGCCTCAAGAGGAGAGAAGCCCTCCCTAAGCTCCTTACCTATCCTCGGAACACAGCTTTCAATCCTCAGGTCCTCAAACTCCTCCTCGGTTATGGAGTACTCCTCAGGGAGCTCAAGGGAAGAGAGCCTCCCCATGAGGTCGTAGCCTTCTCTCCTGAGGCGGAGCGGGTTCTTAGCTATCAGAACGCCATCCCTCTCAGCTATCCTGAAGTTCTCAGGAACCACGCCGAAGGCGTCCTTCAGAAACTCTGAGCTTCCCTCTCCGAATATGAAGATGTGTTCCATCTGGGGTGTTAGGTCCTCAAAGAATACCTTTAGGGAGAGCTTGAGTCGGTTGAACTCCTCTATTACCTCCTGGGCTGGCTTCTCTGTATCAAGGATGTAGTAGTCGGATACTTTGTAAATAAAGAAGTCCGCAACGGGCTGTCCGTTTTGCCTGAGCCAGAGGTTGTAGTTGAGGCTCATCGGCTGGAGGTTTTTGATGTTGTTCGTGAGTAGGCTGTGGAGGAAGTGGGTATGCTCTTCGGGGGCGGTCATACCCTTCATCATTATCTTGGCGGGCTTTCCGTAAACTTTTATCTTTGATCTTCTCAGTCTTATCCACTTCATGTCTTTAGATTTTCTCACTCCGGGGCTCGGGATTTTATGATGGAGGTTCCGGATTAAACTCCCGCCATCACCTCTCTCCTGAGCTCGGTAGCCATCTCAACCATGTTCCGGAGGGCTGGCTCAACCTCCTCCCACCTTCTCGTCTTAAGTCCGCAGTCAGGGTTAACCCAGAGGAGCTCCTTCGGTA